>NZ_CP162137.1:1205000-1505000 GCF_040833995.1 Leptospira sp. WS58.C1 | reverse complement strand
ATTGCAGCGGGGGACTTGGACTTTTTATTATATATTCCTTTTTTTTGATATAGTATAATTTAAAAGTCCAAGGACCGAAGCGGAAAGCCCGGTCCCGCCAAAGGTGGGAGGCGCCAAAGCCTTCCTTTAGATGATTAGTTTGTGATTTAAACCATAAAATTCGAGTGGATCACTTATGTTGGAGTTCCTAATCATGCCTTATGAACTATTTGCGGGAACCTATCCAATTAAAAAACGGCAGAGCCGAATGTATCAAAATACAAACTAACGATCAGAATTCTTTGACAAGAGAGAATATGATAGAATTGGAAAATATCTTGGCCGAGATCGACAAGGACGATAATATCCGTGCCGTCCTTTTGAGTTCCGACAATCCTAAATTTTTTTCCAATGGAATCGATGCGGAGAATATTCTAAATACCCCCAGAGAAAAACTCACCGCAGAGATGGGCCAGATCGTGATCCTGTTTGGTAAACTTTTGAGTTTCGGAAAACCGTTGATTGCAGAAGTTACCGGTTATGCGATGGGAGGCGGCGCTGTTATGACTCTTGCTTGCGATTTCAAATTTATGTTAGAAGGTAAGGCAAGGATCGCATTTACCGAGGTTCTTGTTGGACTTCCTCTTCCGATCAGTTTCGTTGATAAATTAAAGATCACCGTTAAATCGGAATATCTAAACGAAGTTTGTCTTTTAGGAACCGCTTATAAGGCGGGAGAAGCGAAGGAAATTTCTTTGATCAATGAAACTGCCGAAAATAAGGAAGATTTGCGCAAACTTGTGCTGAAAAAATTGGATGAAGTTATGGCGATCGCTCCCAGCGCTTATAGAAGGACCAAGGCCGCGATCAACAAAGAGATCAATGACAAATTCGAATCCCAATTGGAATTTACCAAAAGTAGTTTCGAAGATCCGAAAGTTGTGGCAAATTTGTTGGAAGCGATGAGCGCTTTAAAGGAAAAAAGAAGACCGAAACTCGCTTAAATATTCGATTTTCTTAAATTTGGATCCTATACGTTTCTAAACTTCCGAAGGTCCAAACCCCTAAAAATTTAGGGAATAGGTCCTTCGGAAAATTTGCATCCACCAGATTACTTCCGAATTCGCTTCCTGTGCTCCCCGAGATAATCGTATTTGCGGAACTTGCGCTTGTCGCAAGATACCCGGAACCGAAACTATGAAAAATATAAGTGCGCCCAGACAACGCAACTCCATCCGGATAGAAATATGCTCCCGCCAATAGATCTCCCAGCCCGTCTCCATTTATATCCGAGATCATTACGGCATTACCGAAAGCATGATTAGAAGATTGCCCATCAATTAGATTTACGGAACCGTTTGAAACCTGGGTCCCATCGCTTAAATTTATATAAACTCTTCCTTGCGTAGCGGAATAACTAGTGGCGCCTGTAGCAAAGTCGTCATATCCATCTCCGTTTACATCTCCCATCGCTATCGACATTCCCACAGCGCTGAAAGAGAAACCGCTGACTATAGTATTTGCACTCGTTGCCGCAGCGACGGTAATCCCACTTGTAGTTCCGGTGCTATTGAATACATAACTTCTTCCAAAAAAACCGCTGTACTGAGGAGCGCCTACAGCCAGATCCGCATATCCATCTCCGTTTACATCTCCCGTATAGATACGAATCCCAAAATTACTCGTAGTCTCTCCAACTATAACAGTATTTGCTAATGTATATGAATTTACCGTAACTCCCGCAGATCCACTACTATGGAAGATCCAAACTCCTCCGGCGGAAGCCGAGTATGCATTTCCTCCGACGATCAGATCCGAAAAGCCGTCTCCATTAATATCTCCAAGGCCGATCCCACAGGCAAAATTACTTCCGCCTGGACCTGAAATAGTATTCCCTGCGGTGGAGGAGATCCCTCCGGATCCGGTACTATAATAAATAAATGCGAGTCCGGAAAATCCGGAAACACGATACGCGCCATTGGCTAGATCATCGTATCCATCCCCATTCACATCCCCTAATGAGATCGCATAACCGAATTCGTTTGAACCTGTATAAGTTAAGATCCGGTTTGCACCCGCGGCCGTATTCGCAACAATACCGGAAGTACTTCCGTGAAATATATAAGTGATCCCTTGTAAACCTGAATAATCGGAAGCTCCGATCGCCAGATCTCCGAAACCGTCTCCGTTTACATCTCCCATCGCGGAAGTGTATCCCATTCTTCCTTGTCCTGTGATAGAATGGTCCGCCGCGCTCGTGGTTGTCGCTGCCACCCCGGAAGCTCCACCGTTAAAAATATAAGCCACTCCCATTCCGGAAGCAGCTCCAGGAGCCATGACGACTACGTCGGCATAACCGTCCCCGTTAAGATCTCGATTATATCCTTTCCTAATATTCAGGCTTAAGACTGTGGAAACATTTGCACTCGAATCCACACTTCTAATATTGATCGAATGTAAAGAACCATGTCTCCAGGTGGAGGAACCGGTAGGCAACGCAAAACTCCAACTAGTCGTTCCTGTCGCGGCAGTATAAGTCCCTCCATCGATACTAATCTGCACGACGGAGACCAAGATATCATCTGAAGAAGTTCCTTTTAGAAATCCAGTTTCTACTGTAGGCCTTCCGGAACTAGGAAGATTTGTGATCGTGACGGTAGGAGCCGTTATATCGGTAGGCGGAGGAGAGATACTTGCATCTACACAGGTATCGCCGGCAACTAAACAAGCGATCTGGGCTTCAAGCATTGCTTCGAAGGCGAGATTCATGGATTGAAACGAGCAGGATCCAAAAAAGAAAAAGAGAAAAGCTGAAGCCCCGTAGCGGATTTTTTTTTGCAAAAATAAAACAGGCGAGTTAAGATTTTCCGTAAGTCTTTTATAAAAAAGAAAATTACCGGTAGTTAGTTTCGGAAATATTCGCACCAAAAAATATTTACATTTAATCGTAGGATGTATTACAACTCATTTATAATATTTTAAAAATCAAATTGAAATTTTTGAAAAACTCTTCTCCCTCATTCGAGGGATCTTCGAAAATTATCCGGTTTTCCTTTTCGACTTGGGATACCTTTATTCCTTAATTTCCTAAGATCGTAAACATTAGATATTTATTATATTTCACCAAGGTAAAAAATTTCAAACGGGGAAAATCAAATTACAACAAATGTTCTTTCCTTCAAACAAAATCCGAAGTAAACTTACGAGTCGAATGGTTGAAAACCGCTTGGGCAGAAACTGAATTTTTTTTCTTAAATTCTTACTTTTTTCATACTTAGGTATTTACCTAAGTTTATTTCTATGCTATAGTTAGGCAAGTGCCTAAGTATAGCAACAGTCTGGATCATATGTTTCATGCTCTGGGGGACCCTACAAGAAGGTCCATTTTAGAACGTTTGAGCATGGGGCCTGCGACAGTCGGAGAATTGGCGGAACCCTTCAAAATGGCTCTTCCTTCTTTGATGCAACATTTGGGTGTGTTGGAAGATTGTTCTCTTGTTCGTTCCGAAAAAGTGGGCCGGGTAAGGACTTATAAACTTACCCAAGAGACCATGAAAGCGGGAGAAGATTGGTTCGTTAGACAACGCACCCTCTGGGACAGAAGGCTAAACCAACTGGACAGTTACTTACTTGAAATGAAGGAGAAAGAAAATGGCAAAAACTAATTATTACCAACCGGACCCAAAAACAGATCTTGTTCTGGAAAGGATCGTAGACGTTCCAAGAGAACTGGTTTGGAAAGCATGGACCACTCCGGAACATATCCTGAAATGGTTTACCCCTGCCCCTTGGAAAACCGTAGATTGTGAGATCGATCTTAGACCGGGCGGGATCTTCCGCACTACTATGTTGTCTCCGGAAGGACAAGAATTCCCGAATAACGGTTGTTTTTTGGATATAGTTGAAAACGAAAAGCTTGTATTCACCGATATTTTCGAGCCGGGTTTTAAACCTACAGCCAGCGGCGGATTTTTTACCGCGATCCTTACATTAGAAAAACATGGTAATGGAACCAAGTATCACGTCCTTGCCCGTCATAAAGACGAAGAAACTAGAAAAAAACACGAAGAGATGGGTTTCCACGAGGGATGGAACGCGGCTCTTGACCAATTGGTAGAGCTCATGAAAGCGGTTCACTAAGATCATAACTTGCGGAAGATCGACTAAGATCGAGAACATTCTTTCGGTTTTAGTTGATCTTTATATTAATCTAAAGCGCTATTTTATACGTTGCATGGCATCGAACACAATTTTGGGTGAGTTTATCCAATTCTTTCAGGATCATTTTAGGTTCTTTCTTTTGTCTTAGATCTTCTGCGATCTTATCGAATTGATCATGAGTTCCGAATCCTAATTGTTTGAATTCGATCGGTAATTTCAGAAGGATCGTTTTTTCCTCGTCTTCCAGTTTTTTTACCATTTCCATTCCACTGGCAGAAGCAGCCAATTCCGCCTTTTTATAATCATCTTCAGCCAACGCGGAAACGATCCCATTCACGGAAGCAAGTAATCCCCTCATCTCTGTTAGGACTAAATTTCTCTCTTGCGGATTCAGGTGGATCGCAACCCTTCCGTCTATGGATTCGGATACATTTCCTGAAAAGAAAAAATACAAAAAGATAGAAGCGGAGATCCCCCATAATACTAAAGAGATCAACCCTAAGGGAATTTTTTTCACAATTTACTCCATTCCATAAACATTAATTATTACTAATACACTTTGCGGGTTTCAGGTTCAGCGGACCAGTTTGATAAAAAAATCGGTTAGGGCTTCCGGCAATTCTTTCGGGTTCGGCAAGATCCTATAGGATTCTTTTCCGAGCATTGCGGGAAGGTATTGTTTCGCACTTTTATCAATAGCAAGTGCAAAAACTCCCACATTCGATCTTTCACATTCTTGGATCGCTTTTTTTACGTCTTCTATTCCATATTTTCCTTCGTACCGATCGTAATCATTCGGCTTGCCGTCCGTCAAAAGAAGGATCCAACGTTTTTGGGTTTTTTCCGTTTGGATCAATGAGAGTGAATGTCGTATTGCAAGTCCAATCCTGGTATAACCTTTGGCTTCCATAAGCCCGATCCTTTCTCTGGATCTCTCCCAAGGTTCATCAAAACTCTTTATATTAGAATAATCGCAATGATTTCTGGTATTGGAATAAAACGAATCTATTCTAAAACGGTCCCCGAATTCGGAGCAGATCTGTCCGAATAATACCAAAGAAGTCTTTTCCACATCCAAGATCCTTTGGTTAGTCACATAAGAATCCGTGGATAAACTCATATCCGCAAGTAGAAGTATAGAAACTTCTCTCAGTCTTTTTCTATCCGATAAATATACATTTTCACTAGGGGTCTGTCCACAAGACAGATCCGAAAAATATTGGAGAGCGGCATCCAGATCCAAATCCTCTCCGTAAGGTTGTCTTTTTAGAGAAGTTTTGAGATTATAGAATCGATTCATTCTGGAACGAAGCGAATTTAATGTGCTGTGATTCTCTTGGAAAATTTTTTGTGCAAAGCCGCGGTTCCCATCCGGGAATTTTTTATGAAATACCTTACAATGATCTTTTCTATATTTCCTTTTTTTAAAGTCCCATTCATCGTAAGAGATCGGATTTTCTTCAGAGCGACCATTCTCCACTTCTCCTGCAAATAGTCCCGAGAAAAGATCAGTCCTAAAAACGGAATGTGTGGGTTCGTTAGAACGGGCCGTATGCCTAAGATCCAGTTCTCGGATGGCTTCTTCTTGTTCCGATAAAGTATCAGATCCGTCAAAGTCCCGCCAATTTCCTTGGAACTCCTCTGCGGTCTCCACCTTTTCGAATTGGTGCATTAAAGTATAATCTTCTTGGGATTTCAAATCCGCCCGGATGGTCTCTATTCTTTCTCTCGCTACACCTTCTATTTCTGTTTCGATCTTATCGTTTTCTGTTTTCTGAGTGAATAATTCTTGAGAAGAGATCTGATTTTCTAATTTAGAGATAGAAGAAGACATCCAGATCCCATGCAGTAAGGAAAGATCTTCTGCCAAATCCTTATTTTTTATTACAGATCTCTGGAATTCTTTCTCTGTGTTTTCCACGGACTCAATCAGTGATTTTGCTTCCGGATAATTTTTTTCTAAACTTGCAAGTACCTGCGGGTATGTTCGGGAAGCCGCTTTTAAGGATTCTTCTCTATTCTTATTTTCTCCCTTCTTCCAATAAAATCCTAATTTTCTTTGCTCCGAAATATAAAGTATTCTGAATATATAAAATTGAAGATTGGAAGATATATCCGGTCCATGAGAATAGGACCCAGGCAAAAAGAAGACCTGATCCTTGAACCCTCCTTCTTTTTCTGCGGGAAATATTTCTATATTTTCCCCAGTCAAAGACTTTGCCAAAACAGAAAGTCTGGGCTTAAATTCGGAGAGTTTTACAATTTTATAATTTAAGGATGGATCTTCTTCGGAAGAGAAAATTTCTCGGACCGTATTATAGGTTTTTTTGAATATGAATTCTTCCCAACCCATATCAGATCATCAAAGAGACCAGATCTTTTAAGGAACGTATCGTATCCGGATCGTCGCTTAATGGTTGCACTATCGCAACTTCGCAGGACAAACGAGAAGGTAAACCGGTCGAGATCAATTTTGCGGCGTCTACAAGTAGTCTTGTAGAACAAGATTCCAATAATCCTAACTCGGTCAGATTTCGGATCTTCTCCGCTAACTTTACAAGTTTAGAAGAGATAGAAGAGGAAATTCCAGTTTCCCGACACAAGATCTCGCTTTCAGTTTCCGGATCCGGATAATCGAATTGGATGGAGATAAATCTTTGTCTTGTGGAAGGTTTTAATTCCTTCCAACCTCTTTGGTAACCCGGGTTATAAGAAGCGACCAGAACGAAAGAATCCGGAGCTTTCAGATTTTCATTCTTTCTATCTATAAAAATTTCCCGTCTATGATCCGTCAAAGGATGGATGGAAACGATCGTATCCGGTCTTGCCTCGGCTATTTCATCTATATATAATATTCCTCCGGACCGAACGCTCCTTGTCAAGGGCCCGTCCTGCCAAACAGTTTCCGAACCTTGGATCAAAAACCTTCCGAGTAGATCCACTGCGGAGGTTTCCTCATGACAAGAAACACTCGTCATAGGAAGTCCCAATTTAGAAGCCATATATTCCACAAAACGGGTCTTACCGCAACCTGTAGGACCCTTTAGCAGAATCGGAAGTTTATTCTTATAAGCGTGCTCGAATATTTCTATTTCCCGACCGATCGGCCTATAATAAGGAAGTTCGCCTTCTTTCGGATACATTCCATTTTTATGATCTGTTTTAGGATCTACGAGCAAGAGAAATCTCTCCGGAAGCCTGCTCCGCACCCAAGGCCTCGTCTGTAGGAGTTCCAAAACGTACGAAGTTTATGATAAAAGCAATAATCCCCGAGGTAAATACAAGCGCTGCAAGTACCAAACCTAAGAAGTGGACTTGGATCTCTTTTTGTACGGTCAAAAAGTCTAGCCCTAGTTTTCTTTCCAAATAAACCTGCGCGATACCCGCAACCGCAAATGCCCCGGTCATTCCAAGCATTCCTATATTAGAAGCCCAGAACGCGAAAAGCCCTGTAGGATTATTCCAAAGTTTTCTGCCCGTAAGTAAAGGCATTGCATATGTTAAGATCGCAAACACGATCATCGCATAAGCCCCCCAGAATGCGAGGTGGCCGTGCATAGCGGTGATCAACGTTCCATGAGTGTATAAGTTTACCTGAGGAAGAGTATGAGCAAATCCTAAAAAGCCCGCTCCCACGAAAGACATGACTGCACTTCCGATGGTCCAGAAAAGAGCGATCGTATTCGGATGGTTCCTTCCGCTTTTTCTATACATGGAGATTGCAAACATTGCCATAGCAAGAAATGCAAGAGGTTCCAACATAGAGAAAAATCCGCCTACCCATTTCCAATATTCAGGAACTCCAATATAATAATAATGGTGTCCTGTTCCCAAGATCCCGGAAAGGAAAGTCAAACCCACAATCACATACAACCATTTTTCTATAACTTCTCTGTCCACCCCCGTAAGTTTGATCAGAAGGAAAGAAAGGATACCTCCCATGATCAATTCCCAAACCCCTTCTACCCAAAGATGGACTACCCACCAACGGAAATAGGAGTCTAGAGTTTGGCTATTGAATTGGATCATTCCGGGAAGATACAAAAGCGCCGCGGAAAAAAGACCAAAATACAATACGAGAGAAGTTGTAGTATATCGTTTCCCTTTCCAAACAGTCATTCCTATATTAAAAAGGAATAATAGAACGTTAACTACCACAAGATAATCCAAAGGACGAGGGATCTCTAAAAACTTTCTTCCTTCCCAGAAATTCAAATGGAATCCGATGATGGACACTACTCCCACGATGATGAGTGAGATGAGCTGGATATAAGCAAGTTTTACGGAATAGATCTCTCTGTCGGATTCGTCAGGAATAATATAATGCGCTGCACCCATAAAACCTGTCAGTAACCAAACTACCAATAGATTCGTATGTGTAGCCCTGGCGGCATTGAACGGTATCCAATCATGCAGAACATCGAAGCCCATTCTCGCGAATCCCATCACGAATCCATAAACTATTTGCAAGGACAATAAGAGCATACAGGTAGCAAAGAACCAATACGCAATTTTTTGAGACTTATACTTCATAAAGAAACCGTTATATTCTAATCCTATTTGTTTATTTCAACTGGGAGAGATATGAGGACAGATCCTTGATCTCGCTATCGCTTAGCGGAAGTTTAGGCATTGCGGTTCCCGGTTTGATCTTTTGCGGGTCTTTTAGCCAATTTTGAAGATAAGCGATATCGTATTTTTTTCCGACAGAGTCCAAAGCAGGCCCCACATTCCCTCCTGAACCTGCAACGGAATGGCATGCAGTGCAGATCTGTTTGAACTTTTCCGGTTGGGCGACTGTGGCGGAATCGGCGTTTATGATCTGGGTAGAAGATCTATATTCCGGTTTAGGAGGAAAACCTTTTAGATCCAACTCCCCGTTCCATTTCAAAAACGCGATAATATCCGAGATCTGAGAGTCCGAAAAATCGTACTTCACCATTTTTCTTTCTCCAGGATACATCGCCTGAGGATCTTTCAGGAAAACGCGGATCCATTCTGGCCCTCTTCTCTCATACACCTTTGTCAATTCAGGCGCGTAATACGCTCCTTCTCCCAAGATCGTATGACATCCCATACAATTATTCTTTTCCCAAAGCTCTTTGCCTCGGATCACTTCTTCGCTTAAAGTTTTAGAAGAAGGAGCAGAATAAACGTACTTTAAGGAATCGTAAGTTAGTAACAGAAAAACCGCGGAGAATAAAAAAGTCCCGACCAGGAAAAATAATTTCGCCTGAAATTTTGTAAGCATGCCTTAATCCTTATCTCAAAAAAACCGCGAGCTCGCGGGAAACAGTGATTTAGAAATCGGGAGTATTCTGGGTGATGGTTCAAAAAATTTCCTTGATATAGATCAAGCGAGTTTAGAAAAATTTTTAGATCTTTTGGCTTGAATTATTTACGAAAACTTACATAAAACAATCGTTATGGCTAAAATGTTAAGCGTTCAAACAGGTGATCATTGGGCCGAAATTCAAAGAGAATTCACATATGAACTTTCATCTATCGGCATCAGAAAAAAGATCCTAAAAGGCGAAGTGGTTTTCGGAGAAAGAGATCCTTACGACGGATTTTTTGAGATCGTATCAGGTATCTTTAAAGTGTATTCCTTGTCCCAGGACGGAAAAGAAGCCATCTTAAAAGTATTTTATCCGGGAGAATTGATCGCTTCTCATCCGATCTTTCAACCGCAAGAGCCATGTTTTTATCCCGCATTCTGCGAGGCCTTAAAGGATGGAGAATTGATCTATTATCCTAAAAGAGAATTCACCTCCTTCTTATTCGAAAATAATAAAGCGCTTTATTTATTTTCAGCGGTTACCATCCAGCATCTGAATTATTTCAGAAAAAAATTGGTAGAGAATCTTCACCTCTCCGTAAAAGACAGGATCTTAAATTTTTTAAAAGAATGCGGGGCCTCTCAGAAATTTATCACACTTCCCATCACTAAAAATCAATTGGCCTCGTTGATCGGCACCACCCCCGAATCGGTAAGCAGGGCGTTTAGATCCCTTTTGGACGAGTGTATTCTGGAGGAAAAAGATTCTTCTTATCGGATACTAAAAGAGAATCGATCCAAACTACCCCATGAATTCCCGGCTTTGAGGCAATAACCTCTCGGCTTAGGGTCATTTTTCGGCTTGACCCGACAATAGTGCATACACACCATTTGGACAGAAGACATGAAAAACAGACCTTCCACTTCCGAACTCAAAAAAATAGGACTATCCTGCTTGAACGTAAGTTTAAGAAGGACTGCAAGATTAATTACTTCCTATTATGATTCCATACTCAAACCTTCCGGGCTAAGGATCACACAATTCAGCATATTAGTAGGAATAGGACACGAAGAAGAATGTAGTATCACGGATCTTTCCAGGCTCACCGACATAGACAGGACCACCCTGCAAAGAAGTTTAGAGATCTTAAAACGGGATGGTCTGATCAAGATCGAAAAAAAAGAGGCCGGGAATATCCGAAATCTTTCCCTCACTAAAAAGGGAGAATCCAAATTATCGGAAGCAATTCTACTTTGGCAGGAAGCGCAAACAGAGATAACTAAATCATTAGGAAAACCTAAATTCCAAGAAACCTTAAGGATACTCTCTGAAGTCAGAAAAATCCCGGTATTGGAAACCTATAACCAAGTCTAAGAATGTAGAACGAATTTGAATATTTTATCGGCATAATAGTGTATATACAATATATAAGGAGACAAAATGGTAGTCATAGTAGACGGGGCAAGGACCCCTTTTGGAAAGTTCGGCGGAGGATTAAAAGAATATAGTTCCTCCGACTTGGCGGTGATCACAGCCAAAGAGACCGTACGTAAAACAGGAGTGGACCCTACTAAAATAGAGGAATCTATTTATGGAAATGTAATACAGGATAATAAGGACTCCGCATATCTTTCCAGACATATCTCTCTCAGATCGGGACTTTCAGAACAATCCAGCGCACTCACCGTAAATCGACTTTGCGGTTCCGGATTAGAAAGTATCCTGATAGGCGCGCGTAAAATTCTCTCCAAAGAAAACAGCCTTATCCTCGCCGGAGGGACAGAATCCATGAGTAACGCTCCATTCGTATTAAAAGGAGCCAGATGGGGAAACAAGTACGGGGATGCCATCGCAGAAGATAGATTAGCCCAAAGTCTCACGGATTGTTTTGTGGACCTGACCATGGGGATGACTGCCGAGAATATCTCCCAACATTTTAAAATTTCCAGATCGGAACAAGACGAATGGGCTGGAATTTCACAAGTTCGAGCGGAGAAGGCCACAAAGAGCGGAACCTTCTCCTCCGAAATGATATCCGTCCAAACCGGAGGCAAAAAATCCGTATTACTCGAAAAAGACGAACAGATCCGAGGAGAAGAATGTGTGGTCCAATTGAAAAATCTACCCACAGCATTTTTGAAAGATGGAACTGTCACTGCGGGAAATGCTTCCGGGATCAACGATGGAGCCGCCTCGATTCTACTTGCCTCGGAAGATTGGGCAAAAACGAATGGGACCAAACCTTTAGCGTCTATATTAGGTTATTCGAATGTCGGTTGCGATCCTAAAATGATGGGCCTTGGTCCTGTGTTTGCCATCCCGAAGGCTCTCCAAAATGCGGGACTGAATTTGAAAGATATAGATCTATTCGAGATCAACGAGGCATATGCTTCCCAAACCTTGGCAGTGATCGGAGAATTGGGATTAGATCCGGAAAGAACAAACGTAAACGGAGGAGCAATCGCGATCGGCCATCCACTCGGAGCAAGCGGGACCAGAGTGACATTGGCGCTTGCTTATGAACTCAAACGTAGAAATCTAAGATACGGAGTGGCCTCTCTTTGTATAGGAGGAGGACAAGGTATCGCAATCGTATTAGAAAATTACGAATCTAGAAAATAGCCCGCTTAGATCGGAGGAGATCCGAGCTTAAAATGAAACAGGGACTTTCAGTCTTCTTTTTAGTTTTTGGATCTCTTCCGATTTTTTTTCATTAGTCCATCTCCACTCTTTACCTGCGATCTCTACTACTTTAGAAATCACCTCGTCGGTTGGAAGTCCAACAGTACCAAGTCCGGTCCTTCTCAAAAAAATATCCTGCAAGTTCATCGCCATTTCGAAACGGATCGCATACAGAACCTGGGCTGCCAATTCTCCGTCTTCGTCCAATACTTCCGATAATTGTCCGGAAGAATCCGCTAACTCCAGAATGGACTCGTATTCCGTTCCATAATGACGGACCAGATACTCTATTGTATTTTTAGGAAAATCAGGATGAGAAGTTTTAGCTTTTTCTAAATAAGATTGTATATCTGGAATCTCGCAACCTTTTAGGAATTTCTTCTTAGAAACGTTCGGCCCTACTTTTTTAGAGGATTTCTTTCGGATGAGTTTGAATATTTTCTCCGCAAAATGTCTGCTGGTAGTATATTTTCCACCGCCTGCACTGATCAGTCCCTCTATCCTGTCCTTAGAATGATCTTGTAATTCGGATTTTCTGGAGGCAGAGTACGTTTCCTTATCTTCTCCCCCTGTTTCCGCTAGAGGCCTAAGTCCACCGTAAGCAAACTCCACATCTTGGACTTTCAATTTTTCAGAAAGTAGACCGGAAGAATTGATATATTCCAAAAATTCTAAAATACTTTCAGAAGAAAGTTTCCAATCTTCCACAGGACCATAATAGGCTTTTTCGGTCGGGCCTATCATATTTTTCCCTCTCCAAGGAGCGAAACTGAAATGGCCTTTTTTACCTACATGGAGCACCATTGTATCAAAGTATTTTTTAGTGATTAGATAGATCCCTTCGGATCTTGTTTTAGGAATAGGGACTTTTATTTTTTTAGTTCCGTTCAGAAAATCCTGGCTCCAAGGACCGGATGCGTTCACGATTACGGACGCGTTTAATTTTACGTTTTTATTATGAATGAGGTCTTTAACGAAGGCACCTATAACCCGATTCCCTTCGAAGATCAATTCTTCCGCTTTTGTATAATTGGAAACGGAGGCACCTTCTTGTACTGCTGATTTTAGAAATGCAAGTGTCAATCTTTCGGGACTTGGCATAATACAATCGTAAAAATAGATCGCAGAGTCCATCGCCAAGCCGCGACTTCGGATCTCTTTTTTAGAAAGGATTTTATGCGCGGGGATCTTTTTGGATCTGTCCCAAGTCCAATTTCGATCGAAAGAAAGTAGATCGTATACGAATAGACCGACTCTTTCCAGAAGGCCGGGATCCGGCAGGATCATAGGATAAGGATAGACCAGGTTCGGAGCAATATTGGATAAGATCCTTCTTTCCTTGAGCGCTTCTCTGACTAAGGACAGATCAAAACGTTTTAAGTATCTTAAGCCGCCGTGGATCAACTTTCCTGTGGCAGATGATGTTGCTCCGCCGAAATCTTCTTTTTCGACCAGGGCGACGGAAAGTCCCCTACTTGCAACTTCGTAGGCTAAGGCAGAACCTGTGATCCCACCCCCTATGATCAATACGTCAAAACGAGCCTCTTCGCCTAGTTTTTCGATAAAACGTTCCAATTTCTGAGGCTTCATTTACCTGCCTTAGAAGAAGTGAGGATCTCTCTGATCTCTTTTTGAAGAGCAGGTCTTTCACTTTCTATATTCCAAAGTCCTAAACGAAAAATTAATATAGGAAGTCTCCATCTTTCTATATCTTTCCAATCCATTCCGGAGACGGAAAGATATCTTTTCAAATACCCTTTTAAGATGAACTTTCGGACCACAGTATAGAATAGGATCTTTAAGAAAGGAGTCCCAGGCCAAAGTTCCGCGTCTTGGAACAGAAAAACGGTAGAAGCAACATCCGCTGCAGGATCTCCTCTTAAAGCGGTCATCCAATCTATGATCACAAAGGAATCCTTTGTTACGACCACATTTTCGGGATGAAAATCCAGATGTAAAATGGAAGAACCTTCCGGCAAAGACCCTAATAATTGTTTTGCGACCTTCTTCTCTTCCTTACTTAAAAAAGAAATCGGTTCTCTTGAGAGAGTTTTAATCGCTTCCGATCTGATATCCTTCATTTTTTTGGTTTTTTTATTATGCAAATCCAGATGAAGGTCTGCGAGTGTTTTAGAAAGACTGAAAAAAGTCAGAGGTTTTTTGTCCGGAAGTTTGGTGAGAGAAATTCCCTCCAATCTGTCGAAGACTAGTCCTTTTCTGTCTCCGATCTTGACCTTCTCATGACATTTCATGGAAGTGGCACCCGTGGAAAAAGCGATTACGGAATTAGAATATTCCGTATCTATTTCGGAGGAAGGGGTATCCTTAAAAAATAATTTCAGGATCTTGCTTGGTCCATATTCCAAAATTTCCGCGGACCTACCGATTGCTAATGAATTTCCAGGATTGGGTCGGTTTGTTTTTTTAGTGGGCATGATTCTTTTCTCTTTTTGTTGGGCAAAACTGATACTATATTCGTTTAATCACGAGCAAGTAGGAATTTCAGGAATATTATAGTCCGCCGTATCAGCCTTATTAGAATGGATATTATATAAGTTTGATCCCGTATTTTTCGAGAATATAATTGAAGGAAATAAAAAGTACAAAAGTTAAGAGCATACAAGATCCGAGAGCGGACCAAAAGCCGAATGTGGAATATAATTTAGGAAAAACCAAGAACATCGGCAAGGTAGGGATCACAAACCAAAAAGTATAATATGCATGATTGGAGATTTTTTCCGGATCCGTTTTTTCAAACTGCAACCAAAGCAAAGTTAATATGGTCACCAAAGGAAGAGAAGCAACTAAAGCCCCTAAACGATCGTTTCTTCGAGCGATCTCCGAAATCAAAACCACTAAAGCTGAAGTCACTGCGTATTTAACGATCAGATAGAACATAGTATCTTGAGAATTTTCAAAGTATCAACTTACGGATTTTTAACAAGTTTATAAATTGGGACCAAAATCCTATTTTTTAGTTTTCCTACTGATCCCTAAAACGGAAATGTCATCCTGCTTAGGGGCTCCTGCCAAGAATTCGTCTAACTTATTTAAAATTTGATCGATCCCTTGTCCCATAGGAATTCCTTTCAAATTCCCCACGATCTCCTCCACCCTACCTTCTCCGAATTCCTCCTTATGAGAATTCCATTGTTCGAAAAGACCGTCGGTAAAGAGAATCAGTTTAGAATCTTGGGCAAATTCCATCTCATTCGAGGTGTATCTAGTGTTCGGGATTACACCCATGATCCTTCCGGTTTTTTCCAAAGAATGGACCTCTTGACCCTGGATCAAATATTGGGGCACATGTCCGGCGGAAGAATATCGGATCAAGTTTAGATTCGTATCGATGTCTACAACGATACAAGTGAAGAACTGATTCAAATTTTTAAAAGTATGTAAGAACTCATTGTTTAAATGATACAGAATTTCAGTTACGCTATAAATCCCGCGTTTTAAGGATTCATAAATTGCTTTAATGGCCATAGTCAAGAGTGCTGCTTGCACCCCATGGCCAGTTGCATCAGCAAGGAATACGCGAGTGAGTCCCGGACGAAGTTCCATAATATCGAAAAAATCCCCTCCAACTTCCGTCAAAGGAAGATATCTCACGGTAATCTCCAATTCTCCCGTAAGTTTGTCCTCTTGAGAAATGATACCTGATTGAATTTTACGTGCAGTGGATAGATCACTTTGTAATAAACTTAGATTATGTTCCAACTCAACAGCTAAGGTCTCTTTTTCTTTAATATTAGTCCTAATTTTATCCAATACCAAATTATATCTTTCTGCGATCTGCCCCACTTCCGTAAACGGTTCTATGGAAAGATCTTGGCTTAGATCTCCCGTCTGTTTTTGATATTCCATTTCCATAAACAAATCGATTAATTCGGTAGTAGCCCTATGTTCCGTATAATTCAAACCTTGGTATTCGTTTTGGGGAGAGACTCTCAGACTATAAAACCGATGGATCATAAACAAAAGCGGATAACTTACTCCAAAAGAAAGGATCGCACAAGAAATCACACCTAACAACTGTACCAGGATCTGAGTAGTCCTATCCAAACCTGTTCCTAAAACGGAAAGATCTCCGAAAAATCCAACTGCCAACGTACCCCAGATCCCGGAGACAAGATGTACTGGAACGGCACCAACTGCATCGTCTAATTTAAGCTTATCTAATATTGCTCCCGCTTCGAACATTAAGATCCCTGCAACTAATCCTATAAAAAGTGATTCCATAGAATTGACCGCATTACAAGGAGCAGTGATTGCGACAAGCCCTGCCAAGGTCCCGTTTAAAGGAAGAGTGGCTTCTGCATATTTCAAACGCAGCCATCCATAGATCAAACCGGAAGCCATTCCTCCGGAAGCTGCAAACATAGTATTTACGATAATTTTTGGAACCTCGGAAGAAAAGGCAAGAGTGCTTCCCCCATTAAATCCGATCCAACCAAACCAAAGGATCAATGTTCCTAACATCGCGAGCGGAAGATTATGCCCTGTGATCTTACGAACTGATCCATCCTTGCCATATTTTCCGGTGCGATTGCCAATGAGCATCATCGCTGAAAGTCCGACCCATCCCCCTACACTATGTACTGCAGTGGAACCTGCGAAGTCCATAAAGCCTAGTTGAGAAAGCCAACCGGTAAATTGATTCCAATTTTGTAGATCTCTTCCCCAGACCCAATGACCAAAGATCGGATAGATCAAAGAAGAAATAATAGTAGTGACGATGATATACGCGCCGAACTTCATTCTTTCGGCAACGGCTCCGGAAACGATTGTAGCTGCAGTTCCGCAGAACATGAGTTGGAATAAAAAGAAAACGGAAGTTTCCGGACTCGTATTTGAAAAATCAGGGAAGAAAGTATCCTTTCCAATCCAACCGAAATAGGTTGTGCCGAACATCAGTCCGAATCCTATCGAGTAGAAAACGAGAGTAGCGATTCCGAAATCCGTAATATTCTTAATCGCTACATTGATCGAGTTTTTGGTTCGGGTTAGGCCGGATTCTAAACACAAAAATCCGGCCTGCATAAAAAATACCAATCCGGAAGAAAGAATGATCCAAAGAATATCGAAACTCGTTTTAGGCATCGAATTTCTTATTTCAGGAAATGATAAGCGAATTGGCAAGAATTGTTTATATTCTTAGGATGTTTGCTCGAACAATAACTCCTTAAGGGATGTCTATTTTCGGATTTAAGATCTAACTAAAAGTTTACTTACTAGATTGGATAATTCGAATCAAATCCGATTCGACCTCTCTTGCCTCTTGTGCCAAAACTTTCGAGTCGGACAAAGTCCGCAAAAGGGGTTCGGGTCTGATCATTCCAATCTTAGTTTTCCCATGATCAGTGTAAACGGAGATCCGGCAAGGTAGCGCGAAATTCATCTCCATATCCTCGCTTAGCACTTTACTCGCACGGAGCGGGTTGCAAACTTCGAAAATTCGGCATTCTTCCGGAAATTCGACCCCTTTCTTTTTCATAGTTTCCTTGAGGTCGTGAACATGTAACACTCCATATTTCGCCTCGGCTACGTTCTTCTGCAAATCCAAAGAAGCTTGCTCCACACTCTTGGCCGACTCAACGATATATTTCATAAATCTGTCTCCATTTATCCCCGGTTCCAGGGCCTTACTGATTAGACTACTCAAAAGTAATAATACCCTATGGGGTATATAGAATTTATTCTTTTTATCCTCAAAAATTCCTCAGTCGGAAGGAATATACTTTTTCAACTTCCAGATCTTTTGAACATATTCCAAGACCGTTCTGTCGGAGGAAAAATTTCCGGCCCTTGCCGCATTTATGATCGTTCGTCTTGTCCAATCTTCGGAATGTAAATAATCCTTTGAAATTCTATCTTGGACGTTTATGTAAGAGTGGAAATCCGCGAGTAAATAATACGCATCTCCTCGTAACAGAAGTTCGTCCACCAAATCCTTAAAAAGGTCTTTAGCTTCCTTCAGAAAGAAACCTTTTCGAACTGCGTTCAAAACGTTCATGATCGCAGGATCAGTATTATAGATCATGAGTGGATCGTAGCCGGAATTCTTGAGTTCTTTCAGCTCATCTACAGTATGTCCGAATACATAGATATTTTCATCCTTCACAGTTTCCAAAATTTCCAAATTAGCTCCATCTAATGTACACACGGTAAGCGCTCCGTTTAACATGAACTTCATGTTTCCGGTTCCGGAAGCTTCGGTTCCCGGACAAGAGATCTGTTCGGACAAATCTGCGGCTGGAATAATTTTCTCAGCCAGACCCACATTAAAATTTGGAAGAAATACGACTTTAAGAAGCCGATTCACTTGCGGATCCGAATTCACGACATTTCCGACAGAATGGATCAATTTGACGATCAACTTTGCTTTACGATATCCCGGGGCGGCTTTTCCCGAAAAGAAGACCGTTCTAGGAGCGTAAAGGCCGGAAGGATTTTCCTTGATCCTTTGATAGTCGTACACGATACGCAAAACATTCAAAAGTTGCCGTTTATATTCATGTATTCTTTTTATCTGGACATCGAATATGGAATTCGGATCGATCCTTAATCCTAAAGTGTTCAGAGTAAAATTAGATAGAAATTCCTTATTTTCCTTTTTGATCTTAGCCCATTCCTGTCTAAATTCCTTATCTCCCGAATACTTTTCCAATTCCGATATATTAGAAAGATCCTTTTGCCAACCATCTCCGATATTATCCGTTATTAGATCCGAAAGTTTAGGATTTGCAGTAAGGAGCCAACGTCTATGTGCGACTCCGTTAGTTATATTATGAAATTTTTCCGGAAACAACGAATAGAATTCTGGAAATATATTGGTCTTCAGGATTTCGGTGTGCAATTTTGCTACCCCGTTAACACTTTTAGAAGCTACCACCGCTAAATGGGACATTCGGATCCTTTTCGGGTTTCCTTCCTCTATAATGGAAACCTTACGTACAATATCTTCGGAAACGTTCTTCCTTCTAAGTTCTTGCAGAAAATTGAAATTGATCTCGTATATAAGCTGAAGATGTCTAGGTAACACATTTTCCATCAAATCCACCGTCCAACTTTCCAATGCTTCCGGCATGATGGTATGATTCGTATATGCAAAACATTGAGTCGTATAATCCCATGCTTGGTCCCAAGGCATGGAATACCCGTCGATTAACAAACGCATAAATTCAGGGATCGCTAAGGTAGGATGAGTATCATTCAGATGAAAGATGAGCCTACGAGGAAGATTCTCCCATTTGATCCCCTCTTCCGAAATAAATTGTGCTAAGGCGTCCTGTAGAGTCGCGCTTACCAAAAAATATTCCTGCTTTAATCTCAATTCTCTCCCTTGTTCTATGCTATCGTTGGGATAAAGGACCTTAGAGATATTCTCAGACTTTTGTTTGTCTTCGATGGCTCTCAAATAATCCCCGTGATTAAAATAGTCTAGGTTAAATTCCCTACTAGACTTTGCCTTCCAAAGCCTAAGATTGATGACTGAATTCGTCTTAAATCCCGGAATGAAAACATCATACGCTTCAGCAAGTACGACTTCCTTAGGATCCCAAATACAAAACGAACAACCTTTATGATCGATATCCGTCTTGATCTGCCCGTAAAACTGAACGGGATATACAAGATCCATTCTTGCAATCTCCCAAGGATTATCCTGGTTCAACCAGTTCTCCGGATACTCTCTCTGGAATCCGTTTCGGATCTCTTGTCTAAAAATCCCGTATTCGTAACGAATACCTGCCGCTTGAGCGGGAAAATTCAACGTTGCAAGCGAATCCAAAAAGCAAGCGGCCAATCTTCCCAAACCGCCATTCCCCAAGGCTGCATCAGGTTCGTTTTCAGCGACTTCCGAAAGTTCATATCCGAGACTCTGCAAAGCTTTTTCAGCGGTATTTTTCATCTGGAGACTTGCAAGATTGGTTCTCAGTAACGTTCCGAGTAGATATTCAATCGAAAGATAATATACTTTTCGAACCTTCTTACTCCTATATTGTTCCTGAATTTCATTCCACCTGCTGATAAGTATATCCCTTAAGCTCATCGCTAAGGCCCGATAGATATCCTCTTTGTAGGTATTGTTCTTATATTTTCCGAGTTCGTATTCCAGTTTTTTAACGATGGTAGAGCCAAGAGAATCCACTCCCATCTTAACATCTCGCTCGAACAGGTCCAAAATTTTCCGACGTTCAGTAGTTTCCATATCCTTTCACTCCCAAATTTGAAATATCGGCGGGATATCCCCTATACAAAACCAGTCCCTTCAGATCCTTCGAATAGCGGATCTTCCAATTCGGATATTCCTCGCTAGTCCCGGGGAAATTCGTCTGTTCTTCTTCCATTAGAATATCATGAAGTGAGAATATAGAATATTCCGACGACGTTCTTCCCAAAAGTTCGAACATACCGTCTCTAAATGAAATTTCGAAATCCTTCCCGTTTTCCTCCCCGATCCGGATATTCTCCCTATTTAAGAGGTCCAAAATTTCCCTTTTCTCCCTTTCCCTACTGGTGGAAAAAACTTTCGCAGTCTCCTCGTCCCAAATCGAAGTTCTCTTTCTAAATTCTATATCAAATCCGTTCCAATATCCCTTCAAGGTGGGAAGGTCGTGGGTATTATGAACGGAAACGGATTTGAGTGGATAATCGTTGGGAGGAATAAATCCTTCTCCCTGACGTTGTTCGAAGTATAGAACGCGAAAGGAATACAATCCGAAATCCATTAGTTTTTCCTTAATTTCATAAGGAACATTTCCCAGATCTTCGGCGACTAGAACGCAACGTTTCCTATGGCTCTCGAGAGCTAAGATCTTTAACAAATGTTCTGCCGGATAAGATACGTATCCCCCTTTGGAACCTTGAGGAATCCAATATAGACGGAACAATCCGAGAGCATGATCGATCCTTAACATTCCGCTCTCGATCATATTGTTTCGGACCAATTTGATAAAATGATCGAAACGGGTCTCTATCATCCTGCGAGGGATCGAAGGAGGGATCCCCCAATTCTGACCGGTAGGCGAAAATAGATCGGAAGGAGCCCCCACTTTCGTTGAAGACGCAAAGTCCATAGAAAAACTTCTGACCTCCGGTCCGTTCGGATCCGAGCCCACTGCCAAATCTCCGAATAATAGTACCTTCCTTTTTTTAAAATATTCCTGTATCCTTCTCCATTGTGTCTCGGTTACCCAGGAGAGAAAATAGATGAAATCAATATACTCCTCTCTGTCGTGGGTCTTTTTGTTTGTTTCGGATTTCTTATGCGAGTTTAGGGATTTCCTTTCGTAGAAAGTAGCTCCCGATAATTTTTCGGTCCAGTATGCGTGAGAAAAAAGAAGTTCTCCTTGTTCAGAAACGAAATTCGAAAATTCCCTCTTGTCTTTTTTTGATTTCGGATCTGAAGAAGAGATAAATTCCAAATAGGCTTGGTATAAATATCCTAATTTAAATTCGTGGACCGATTCAAAATTTATGTATTTTCCCGAGGTTTCCTTTTTGTGAAATTTTGGCCTCTCTCCGAAATATCTTTTTGATGTTTCCGGAAGGTCCAGATCTTCGAACACCCAAGGCAAATGAACGTATAAATAGTCTTTAAAAAACCTATTCCAGGAAAAATACGGGCTAAAATCGCGAGTGGGGATCGGATATGGAAAATGTAGCGGGTTGATGGAGAGGACCTTATAGCCTGAATCGGAACAATAATCCGCTAAAATATAGAGGTCGTGAAAATCTCCGATACCGTCGTTCATTTCCGAACGGATTGCATATAATTGGACTGAAATACCCAACTTCTTTCTATTTTCTTCTACAGAATAACATTTTTCCGGGTGAACCACCAAAACGGAAGAAAGACCTTCGAACCTGCCAGGAACATTATGAATAGATAATTTATGATATCCGAATTCGATCCGATCGTTGATCCTTATTTTATATACAAATTTTTTTCGAGGCAGTTCTTCCTCCGTGTTATCCGGCTCGGATAGCTCAAGAGGGAACTCTTCCGTTTTCCCGTTCTCCCTTTCGATCTTCAAAAAACAATCCTCAGGAAAATGCAGATATGGCCATCGGAATCGGATCCATCTTTCCTTATCTTCTCCGCTTGAAAAATAAATATGATCCAAAAGTCGCGATGAGTCGGAAAGTCGGATCATAGCCAGAAGTTTTTTCGGGTCTCTTGCCTCTTGTTCTTCCCATCCCAACGCGGTCAACAGTCCCAATGCGGATCTTTCATCTAATTCGTGAAGTTTCCCATCGAGATCATAGTATTTAGGTACTAGTCCCAATTCATTCCAGATTTTCTCCCGATCCGTTTCCATAGATTATCCGTTAAGCACTGATCCAGGTTCTTCGAAAAGGACTAGCGACTTAGGTTGTGCTATATAAGAAGAAAGAAGAATTTCCTTCCGGTTGGAAAAAGTTTTTTCGGAGGTATCTATTACTTTACACAAAGGAGAACCGATGCTGGACTCCGGAAAGACGAACTTCACTTCCCTGTCCGTTGGATTCAAAAGAAGGATAAAGCCGATCTCCGAATCGGTTTCCCGCATAATATTCTTAAGATCCGTCTTTCTAAAACGGGCATACCAGGAAATCGGATAAGATCCGCTTCTTGCAAACGACGGATCGGAAATTTCGACTCCATTCTCATCGCTAACGATCGATTTCCAGAGAAGAGAATTATCATCCGAGATTAACGTATCAATTTTTCCAAATATAGGATTGGATTTTCTATACCGGATCAAATAGTTTACGAACGCAAAAAAATCCTCTTTTTCCGCATCCGATTCCCAGTCGTAAAAATTAATATTATTATCTTGGCAATATGCGTTGTTATTTCCTTTTTGAGTTCTGGAAAGCTCGTCTCCTCCCGAAAGCATCGGGACAGAGGAAGACAGTAAAAGGTTAGAGATCAGATTCCTTTTTTGTCTTTCTCTCATAGAGAGAATATCTTCGTTATGTGTAGGCCCCTCTTCGCCGCAATTCCAAGAGTAATTCTGATCGGCACCGTCCCTGTTATTTTCTCCGTTTTTTTCGTTATGTTTTCCGTTGTACGATACCAAATCCTGAAGTGTAAACCCATCGTGACAGGTAATAAAATTTAATTTTTCAAACGGAAGATCCTTCGTAGTTTCCGGTGTAAGTCTTCTCTGTCCTAAATGACCAAGTATTTCTTTAGAATCAACATCACCTGAATTCCAAAATTTACGAACGGAATCCCGAAAAGTATCGCTCCATTCCCTCCATGGCGAAGGAAAACGGTCCTGAAAATTCCCTTCCAAGTCCCAAGGTTCCGCAATTAGTTTGAGTTCCGAAAGAAGCGGATCCCGTTTCAATGCGGCGATAAAAGAAGGAAAGGATTCGGGAAGTCCATCGCTCCCGCGGATCAAACTTGCCGCTAAATCGAATCTAAATCCGTCCACATGCGTTTCCGAGGCCCAATATCTAAGACTATTGATGATCAGGTCCAACACAACCGGCTTAGAAACATCTAATGTATTGCCGCATCCAGAATAATTCCGATACATCATCTTTTTATGATCTTCTAATCGATAGTACGATCGGTTGCATAGACCGCGAAAATGAAGATTCGGACCGAAATGATCTTCCTCGCAGGTATGATTATAAACCACATCGAGTATTATCTCGATCCCTGCGCTATGAAACGTTTTTACCATCGTTTTGAAATCCCGGAGTAATTCCACCTCTGCTCCCTTTCGCGCATAACGTATATCCGGAGAGAAAAAGTTCAAAGTATTATAACCCCAATAATCGGATAATCCGGAGGTCTGTAAACGAGCGCCGGAATAAGACTGATGGATCGGTAAGAGTTCGACGGAAGTAATCCCCATACTTTTTAAATGGTTCAGTATCGGTTCGGAACAAAATCCCAAAAATGTTCCTCGTAAATCTTTCGGAATATCCGGATGATTTATAGTCATACTTTTAATATGAGCTTCATATAGGATCGTATCTTGCCAGGAATAGGAAGGCTTATGCTCGTTCGACCAATCGAAACTTTCATCAATCACTCTAGCAAGAGGAGAGAATGCCGCGTTATCCGCTTCACTCATTATAGAGATGTCACTTTCTTTCGGGATTTTTTCCAAATTCTCCCGACGATACGCGTATAAAGAAAGATCCAGAACCGGAAGACGAGCGATCGACTTTGCATACGGGTCCAAAAGAACCTTGTAAGGATTGAACCAATGGCCTTCCCAAGGTTCGAACGGCCCATGAACCCTATAACCGTACAAGACTCCCGGTTTAAGGCCGGAAAAATATCCGTGCCAAACAGGCCCCGATCTTGAACTTAAGCTAAAACGCTTTTCTTCCTTTTTAGAGAGCAAATCCGCAAAAAGACAGACTTCCACTTTCGTAGCGTATTCTGAGTAAACCGCGAAATTAACTCCTCTCCCGTCCCAACTTGCACCCAAAGGGTACGGTTTTCCAGGAGCAAAACTTAGTCCCATATCTCGGTACGGACGTTCATTTTCGATACGGATCGGATTCATACGGAAACGAATCTATATCGCTGTTACGAAATCGGAAGGGAGAACTTTTTTTGACTGAACTGAATGTAATTTTGGGGCATCAAGTCTTTGCTTAAAGTCTTGAAGAACATTCATAAAATAAACGTAAGCTTCGTAAGGAGATCCGTACGGACTGAAATATTTATGAACGTCACCGTCGTTGAAATATTTCGTACACATATAATAGAAATGATCCGAAGTCTGAAGTCTTCCGAACGTATCTATGATCTTTTCGTCTCCGGTAGAATGAACTCTATCTTCCAATGCGTATAACGCTTGGACTGCTTGTCTTTGCATTGAATTTCCGAGCCAAGCCGACAGATCTCTTTCCATATCCGCCCAGGAAACGGCTTCTTCCGTATCGATTTCTCCTAAACTATGGCTTCGTTCCGCTGCATTCGAAACGGTCCTAAATTTGAAATCAGGATGTTTACGAATAGCTGATGGAAGATATTTAAGGAATTCGAATATTCCAGATTCAGCCCATTGGTGTTCTCCAAATGTCTCGAAATCCATAAACAAGTTCACACAATTTCCGTTACCGGCAAGGGAATGAACCCAACGGGAAAACTTATCCGTATTCAGAGGAAAATGGGACCAATTTTTTTCGGAAAAACGAAAAGCGATGTCATCGCTTAAACGGTAATTTTTAGTCAGAAGTTTCAAACCAGGTTCCGATTTGGATTGGTACATAAAATTTGGACTTCTCCATCCCAAAAGGCGATCTACTCCTTCCATTAACATGAGCGTATAACCCATTTTTCGAACAAGGCGCGCAATATTATTGGAATATATCAATTCCGTATTTCTAAAGGCTTGCGGAAGAACTCCTAACTCTTTCTTCATCGTTTTTCTATGTTTTAATACCTGGCGCGAAAATTCCTTTTCCGAATAAAGACTAGATAAGGAATGATAGTATGTCTCCGAAAGGAATTCCACATATCCGGTATCCGCTAATTTTTTAAACTGATCTAGAACTTCCGGATACCAAAGTTTAAACTGCTCAATAGCCGTTCCTGAAATGGAAAAAGTTACCTGAAAATCCTCTTTAAATTCGCGGATAAGGTCCAAAAGAAGATTTGTCGTAGGGATATAACATTTCTCCGATACCTTTCGGAGTATTTGCCTATTTCTCTCCTCGTCGAAATAGGTATGATCCTTTCCTATTCCGAAAAAATCATAAGGTTTAAGACGAAACGGTTGATGGACTTCGAAATAAAAGCACACAGATATCATAAAAAGCTCCTATACACTTGGGCGATTTTTTTGGCGGTAGACATCCAATTGATCCTTTCAGATTCGGCTTTGGCCTGATTTCCGATCTCTTCCCTCAAAGGACCGTATTTCAGGATCGAGATCGCTTTTTCCGCAAGACTATCCGTATCCCAAAAATCAAATTTTAAACATTGATGAACGATCTCACTCACTCCGGATTGTTTAGATAAAATGACGGGCAGATTGTGGGACATTGCTTCTAATGCCGTTAAACCGAAAGGTTCGGAAACGGACGGCATTATATAAACGGAACACATACTGTAGAGGCGATGAGTTTTCTCCGCATTTAAAAACCCGGTATAATGGAAATAACCTCCCAGGCCCAAATCTGCGGCTAATTCTATCATGCGATTCTGTAAGTCTCCACTTCCCGCCATGACGAATTTCACATTCGGAACCTCCCTTACGATCTTCGCGGCGGCCTTTACAAAATAATCCGGACCTTTTTGGTGAGTAATCCTTCCTAAAAACAATATGATAGGGTCTGTAATATTATTCTCTCCCCAATTTTCCCTTCCTTCAGCCGTAGGGGAAATACCGTTATGCGCGACATCTATCTTATTCTCATCGATCCCGTATTTATCTCTTATTATATTCTTAGTATATTCGCTTACAGAAACGATACGATCAGCGGATTCGAAACCTTCTCTTTCTATCCGCTTGATTTCCTCATTACCGCTCTCTCCACATCGATCGAATTCAGTAGCGTGGACATGAAGAATCGTAGGTATATTTTTTTTCCTCTTCAGCTCATTTGCAGCAAGAAAGGTCATCCAGTCATGCGCATGGACGATATTCGGTCTTATTTTTTCCCCCAACAGGGAAACAATCTTTGAAAACATTCGTATATCGTAATATAGATCCGGACCGTATCCACCTGCAATCTCCGGAATTTTTTCAGACAACTCTTGTGTCATATTTTCAGCATATTGGGAAGACCAAGTTATCCCTGACGATCTTTCTTGCTTTTTCCCGGGAGAAAAATATGGAGAAAACATAAGCCTTTCAGGAAGACTTTCTAAAATCGTTTCGTTCTCTTTGATTAATTCCGCCTTTTCATTCGATCCCAATAGTTCCCAAACCTTTCGAATGTCCAAAAGGCGAATACCATCTATCTCTTCCTCGTTTCCGTGTAGTTTAGGAACGATAAAATCGACGTTATATCCCAAGGAGGCGATATTTTTTGCAATTTCCTTACACGCAACGCCAAGACCTCCCGTGATATTCGGGGGATATTCCCATCCAATCATGAGTATTTTCGCATCTCTCATGATCCTTTGCCTCCTAATATCCGAATTCCTGTGACAAAAGATCATACATTTACTCTACACTAACGTCAACACCCACAAGGTCGAACAACGTAAGTAACCGAGAAACGACAAATTCACAGGGAATCCAATAGACATTCATCTAACGGAGAATTACGACCGATACCGACAATCAAATCCTTGCACAATTCTCACTCAAGTTCAGCTAACATCCATTTAACTATAGGGCCGCAATAGAAAAAGATAAAGGGAAAGACTTCGCATGAAAACTAAAGAAAAACGGCAAACAAAAGAGAAAAATAAAACAAAATTTATGTTATTCCATATTATAAAAATAACATGATATTCTTTTCAGGACACTACCTTCATTATGTCTTATACAATCGGAACATCAGGAACAAAAACGAAACACTTTGCCGAGGAAAATTATTGTCATCTCCCGTTGGATAATAAAATCCTTTCATGCGCTTTCTACTCTCCTCCGCCTCCCTGCTCCTACTTGCATTTTCCCTTTTATCCAAAACATCCGAACCGGCGGATCCTTGTTCCAAGATCAAAAACAAAAACGATCAGAAAAAATGTTACATGAACGAGTACCAAGTCGCTGACAAAGAATTGAACCTTACTTATAAAAAAATAAGGGAAGGTTTGTCCGAACCCGAAAAGGTAGATTTAAAAAAATTGCAAGTTCTTTGGATCGGATACAGAGACGGGATTTGTGAAGGTCCTGGACTTTCCCTGCCGTGAGCAAAAATACTTTTCCGTTCAAATCGATTTCTGGATCATCCCCTCGTGATATAATCATTCTCACCCCCCAGTAAAGGGATTTTGAATTTATCTTCTATCTTGAAATCTATTTGGATATCTCCGATCATTAAAACTTTAGAGCACCCATTTTTTTCTGATCCCGTATTTAAGTTACAGTTAAATCAATAACTTCCCTTAAATTAGTCAAAGAATTCTGAAAATCGTTGTTAGAGGGACTTATTACAAAGTAAAGAACAGTTGACTTAATCCCACCTCCGGTAAACGAAAACATCACCAATTGTCCTGCGCTGAGCCCATGAGAATTCGACTGGATCCGATCGGTAGCCGGAACAATGCCGATTATCGTACGATGAACAAGATTCCATAGAGCAGAATACGTCGTCCTTGAAATTGCCTGACCGTTTGTGATCATAAAAGCGGAAGGAATATTCGGAAAATCGAATTCAATGATTGCTCCCAAAGGGACGTTTGTCGTTGAAAGCAAAGCCGTTAAAGAATCGATTGGTGATTGTAAATTCTCCACTTGAGATTGTAGAGAAATGTCGTTTGTATAGAGTGAAGAATACTCTTGATCAAAAAGGAGCCCGTCGTTCGGCGTGCTTCTATCTCATGTTATCTTCTTCTTTATGCTCAGGATTGGTATATAAATGTTCTCCTAAATTGTATTTGCACCATGTTCTGGAACTCACACATTTATGTCCCGTGCGACAGAAAAATTGAATATTATCTTCTGAAGAATATTCAATTTTATAAAATTACTATTCTTCAAATTAAAAAAACAGAAATTACTTAACCCTTGATCTGTATTCCTCCGGGATTTCCTAAATTACTGCCAGTCGCCATCTGGCCATTGCCGCCATATTGCCCGGAAAGTGTTGCTCCTCCCGAACCGCCTGCACCTCCGTTTCCTCGATTGCCCACAATTCCCGAAATACTTGATCCCGGAATGACTTGTAAATTCGGAATATTCAAATATTCTCCTGAACCGCCAAGTCCGCCTGAAGCTCCAGATGGAGAAGAATTCCTTCCGGCACCACCGGAAGGAGCAAATGTATTCCTCCGCCCCCAGCTTGGTTGCTCTGACCAGGAACCTTCCGCATTCATACTGCCGTCACTGCCGGATTGAGCGGATCCGCTCTCATTACCGCCCGCTCCTCCAGCCCCCCCTGCAAATACGGTACTATTCATACCAGAAGTTCCAGATTGCCCAGGTAATACAGGCGGCAAAACCGGTCGATGACTTGCGCCACCACCACCGCCTCCTCCTCCACTACCGCCCGAGGCAGCATTAGATCCGAAACTAGTATCTTCTCCTTTAGCGCCACCGCTACCACCAATTCCGCCGGTCCCACTAAAGAAGTCATTAGCACCGCCACCACCTCCTCCTCCTGGACCACCTGCACCCCCTACCAAATTGCAGTTTAATACGTAAATATCTTGAGGAACCATGAAGGCAAAAGTACCTACAGAAGATTTCGAAAATAAGACTGTTTCGTTTTCGGTGAAAGGTTTAATTACGGAAGGCAAAGAAGTTTCCGAGTCTTGTAAGGCAACCGCAATAAAGTAATAAGTTTGTCCTTCGATAGGCGTATTAAATAAAACATGCCTCTGTCCTCCCCCCGAAATTTCCTGGACTTCATCATAGTCCGATAAAGATACGAAGGAGCCCGCTTTCATGAAAATTTTATAGCCTGTTGCGATACTCGAAAATACTTTAGCGGTCGCAACTTTCCAACCACCGTTTACAACATCTAAAGCAGGAGTTACGGAAACTGCTCCGGCGAAAAGTGCTCTATGTAGTAGCATAATTTTGAGAATAACTTCCGTAATATTTTGATCCGGAATAATAGAAAATCATCAGATCCGCCTTATTGGGACCGGAACTCAAGATCGGTGCAACACCACCGGGCCATACAACAGAAGAAGGCCAGGTGACCGTTCTTCCGCCAGTCGCATCCTGTATCAGGAAAATAGAATATACTTTCCCCGATTTCGGACCGGAAAAAGCCAAAGTGCAATTCGAAGAATCTAAAACCAATCTATGTGCATATCCTAACGCGAAATTGATCGTCTTAGAAGCACCGGAATTCCCATTATCAAACTCAGGCGCATTGATCTCGTCGATTTCGCTCTGCAAAGTATTGTCGTTCGTATATAAACGACCAAACTCGGAGCCGAGAAGATTTCCATCATTTGGAGTAAATCGATTGAAAGTCGTTTCCGGTGTATTAAATGGTGTTGGCATATAACAAATTCCCTATTATCAAAAAAATAACTTTATTCTAATATCTTAAGAAGTATGACCTTTCCCTAAACCGGTTCGAGTTGTCATTACTCGATTTCCAGTCCCGGTATTCGCAACTGCAACAAATGTCCCTAACTCAGGAGACCAACAAACAGAAGTCCAGTTATTGTCTGCAGCACTCGCTCTAACCGTCCAATTGATACCGTCTGAAGAAGACATGACGCGGTTACCAGTTCCGGAACTTGCGACTGCAATAAAAAGTTTTAGTAATGGAGACCAGCATATTGAGGTCCATGTGTTATTGGCTGCACTCGTTCGACCTATCCAGTTAGCTCCATCTACGCTAGTCATCACTCGATTTCCAGTTCCAGTATTTGCGACTGCTGCAAATAGCCCAAGTTCAGGGGACCAACAGACTGAACTCCAAATTATATCAGTATTACTTATTAGTCTTTGAAGCCATGAAATCCCATCAGTGGAAGTCATCGTGTGATCAATTGTTCCGGTTCCGCCCACTGCCACAAAAATACCAAGCTCAGAAGACCAACAGACTGAAGCATAGTTCAGACTAGTAAGCGAAACTGTTCGGATAGTCCAACTCGTTCCATTAGCAGATGTCATTATCTTGTTTGCGCTTGTTCCACTGTTACCAACGGCAACAAAAAGACTTAACTGAGGAGACCAACATACAGAGGTCCAACCTACAGCGAAAGTGATCGCTCGACTTGTCCACGCAACTCCGTCTGGAGATGTTATCACGCGATTTGTTCCTGCATTTGAAACAGCCACAAAAAGATTTAATTGGGGGGACCAGCAAACAGACGTCCAAGTATTGTCCGGAACACTTGTCCGACTTGTCCAGGTAACTCCATCCGGAGATGTCATTACTCGATTTCCAGTGCCAGCACCACTTGCAACCGCAACAAAAAGGTTCAATTGCGGTGACCAGCAAATCGAAGTCCAATTATTATCTACAGGATTAGTGCGTGTTACCCAAAAATCTGCAAACCATGCTGCCATATTCTTAAGAAACGTTGGCACCAAAGATTGGATCAAAGAATCCACAGCCCTTTGAGAAGGAGCGAGATTTGTCTCAAGAGGAGCGTTCCAATTAGGAGTGTCTGTTATGTAAGTTTGCGGATTTAGCGCAGTTAATTGATCTTGCAAAGCTCGATCATTCGCATAGAGACGAGCAAATTCTATTCCGAAAAGGAGTCCGTCACTTGGAGTGAACCTATTAAAAATCGTATTTGGAGAGATCTGAGGTATAGTCATGATAATTTCAGTTTTCCTAATATGATAGAGTTACCAAAGGATGTAGTTATCCTAAATATCCTTTACCGAGGCCGGAACCAGTAGTCATAATTCGATTTGAGCTACCTGCATAGGCTACCGCAACAAACATTCCTAATTCAGGAGACCAACAAACCGACTGCCATGCCATTTCATTAGCTCCTGATCGAAGTGTCCAGTTACTCCCGTCGGGACTAGTCATCACTCGATTGCTAATGAGCAAGTAAGCCACAGCTACAAAAATTCCTAGCTCTGGAGACCAACAAACGGAGGTCCATTGATTATCTGCCGCACCTGTCCGCCCCACCCATGTAATTCCATCCGCACTAGTCATTACATTACTGCCACTTCCTGATGCTACTGCAACGAACAAATTCAACTGAGATGACCAACAAATTGAGGTCCAATTATTGTCCGCGGCACTCGTTCGACTTGTCCAATTTATTCCGTTAGAGGAAGTCATCACTCGATTGCCTGTACCCGTATTGGCTACTGCAACGAACAAATTCAACTGCGGCGACCAACAAACAGAACTCCATGAATTATCTGCTGCACTTGTTCTACTAATCCAAGTTATGCCATCAGAACTAGTCATTACTCGATCGCCTGTACCCGTATTGGCCACTGCAACGAACAAATTCAACTGGGACGACCAACAAACAGAACGCCAAGAATTATTAGTCGCACTTGTTCCACTAATCCAAGTTATGCCATCAGAACTAGTCATTACTTGGTTACCAGTACCGGAATCACTAATTGCGACAAAAAGATTCAACTGAGGGGACCAACAGACAGATACCCATGTATTATCTGTAGCACTTGCGCGAATTGTCCAAACCATTCCATCACTACTAGTCATCACTCGATTACTAATACCACTGTTTGCGACCGCTACAAAAAGATTAAGTTCAGATGACCAGCATACAGAGGTCCATTGATTATCTGCCGGACTTATTCTCATTATCCAAAAGTCAGTCATCCAACCAGCAAATCTTTTCAAAGGAATAACACTCTTCGCTCTCGCGTCCAACGCTTTGGCAGAAGGAGCAATCGAAGTAAAAGGAGAAGACCAATTTGGAGTATTAGAAAGTTGTGATTGAGGATCGAACTGGTTCTCTAAAAAATTTACTTGGTTCTGTAATTCATTGTCGTTTGCATACAATCGAGAAAACTCGGTTCCGAATAATAGACCGTCATCCGGAGTAGTGCGAGTAAAGATAGTATTTGGGTTATTGTTTGGAATCGTCATTTTCCTATACCATTACGAGTTGTCATAAATCGATTTCCTGAACCAGTACTCCCTACAACTGCAAAGATTCCTAATTGCGGAGACCAACAAATAGAAGTCCAAGTATTGTCTACCGGGTTAGTATGTATTACCCAAAAATCGGCGAACCACGCTGCCATATTCTTCAGAAATGTTGGCACTAAAGATTGGACCAAAGAATCAAACGCTCTTTGGGAAGATGCAAGATTTGCCTCCAAAGGAGCGCTCCAATTAGGAGTGTCAGTCACATAAGTTTGCGGATCTAGAGCAGTCAATTGATCTGGCAAAGCTCGATCATTCGCGTAGAGACGGGTATATTCTATTCCGAAGAGAAGTCCATCGCTCGGGGTGAACCTATTAAAAATGGTATTTGGAGAAATCTGAGGTATTGCCATGATAGTTTCAGTTTTTCTAATGTATTATTGCTACAGTATATTTATCCTAAATATCCGACCCCTAGACCGGAGCCGGAAGTCATAACTCGATTGCTATTGCTTCCTGAAGAGACAGCAGCAAAAATGCCTAATTGCGGTGACCAGCAAACTGATTCCCAGGAATTATCTGCGGCACCCGATCGTAGACTCCAATTGGTTCCGTCAGGAGAAGTCATTATATAATTACCTGTTCCAATTTTTGCTACCGCAACGAACAGATATAATTCGGGAGACCAGCAAACGGAAGACCATAGACTATCTGCCGCGCTCAATCGGGAGGTCCAATTAATTCCATTAGGAGAAGTCATGACACGATTGCCTGTTCCATTAAGAGCCACCGCTACAAACAAATGCAACTCGGGTGACCAACAAACGGAGCGCCAGTTATTTCCCGGAATGCCGGTAATAGTAGTCCAGGTAATTCCATCAGGGGAGGTCATTACCCCACTGGTCCCGCTACCCACGACAACGAATAAACTCAACTCGGGTGACCAACAAACGGAGTTCCAGGAAAAATTCGAAGTGATTCGAGAGGTCCAAATAATTCCGTCAGGGGAGGTCATTACTGGATTGGTCCCGCTACTACCCACAGCTACGAACAAACTCAACTGAGGAGACCAGCAAACGGAATTCCAGTTATTTTCAGGACTGACTCGAGAGGTCCAAATAATTCCGTCAGGGGAGGTCATTACTGGGTTGGTCCCACTACTACCCACAGCTACGAACAAACTCAACTGAGGAGACCAGCAAACAAAAGACCAAACGTTATTTCCTGATATGGGTCGAGCAGTCCAATTGACTGCATCAGAAGAGGTCATAGCTTGATTATTAGATGCTGTCACTCCAACTGCGACAAACAAGTTCAATTCGGATGCCCAACACACTGAAGTCAAAACATCGGCTGCCGGGGTTGTCCTCAACACCCAAAAGTCAGTCATCCAACCAGCAAATCTTTTCAAAGGAATAAGACTCTTCGCTCTCGCGTCCAACGCTTTAGCAGAAGGAGCTATCGAACTAGAAGGAGAAGACCAATTTGGAGTATTAGAAAGTTGTGATTGAGGATCGAACTGAGTTTCTAAATAATTAACTTGGTTTTGCAGCTCATTGTCGTTTGCGTACAATCGAGAAAACTCTGTTCCGAATAATACACCATCATCTGGAGTGGTGCGTGTAAATATTGTATTAGGATTGTTGTTTGGGATCGTCATCTGCCTATTCCATTTTTGGAAGTCATTATCCCGCTATCATTTGCTACTGCCGCAAACAAGCCCAACTCAGAAGACCAACAAAGGGCCGTTCCTAAAAAACCCTGTACTTTTCTCAGACACCAATTGACTCCGTCTGAAGATGTCATAATCCCGTTTCCCATAAATCCACCCGTAGCAAGAGCCACAAATAAATTTAGTTCTGAAGACCAGCTTACAGAAGTCCAATAACCACCGTTCATGACGCCATTGCTCTGCCAATTGACTCCATCGGAAGAAACCAGTATCTGATAGCCTACACCGTAACTAACTGCCAGGAATATTCCAAGTTCCTTCGACCAACAGATAGAGCGCCACTGGTCTCCTGAGACATATCGAGATGTCCATACGATCCCGTCTGGACTTGTCATCACACCCATGTCAATAAACGTACCGACAGCAGCGAACAAACCTAACTGGGGAGACCAACAAACTGAACTCCAATTATTATTTGCGGCACTTACACGACTTATCCAATTGATGCCGTCAAGAGAAGTCATAACTCGGTTACCCGTTCCTGAACTCGCAACCGCTACAAATAAATGCAATTCGGATGACCAACAAACGGAGGTCCAATTATTGTCCGCAGCACTCGTTCGACTTGTCCAGTTCGTGCCGTTCGAACTTGTCATCACTCGATTTCCAGTCCCGGATTTCGCGACTGCTACAAAAAGATTCAGTTCAGGGGACCAGCAAACAGAAGTCCACTGATTGTCAGGGCAACTATTCGCCCCCCAATTGATCCCGTTTGTGGAACTCATACTTCGATATGTATCTGAAACACCATCTGACACAGCCACGAACATTCCAAGCGAAGGAGCCCAACAAACCGAACTCCAAGCACTCGTAGTCGGAGATGTTCGGCTAGTCCAAAAATCAAGTATCCAACCCGAAAAGGTATTCAGAACTCGTTTCGCTTTTAAATACGCCGCCTTCACAGAAGGAGCTAAATTCGTTGGAGGATTGGACCAATCAGGAGCATTAGTAATAAACGAAGTCGGCAATAATTCATTCTGCAAATCCGTTACTTGAGCTTGCAGCGCATTATCATTTGCATACAATCGCTCGAATTCAGCGCCAAACAACAGACCATCATTATGTGTGTTTCGATTAAAATTCGTATTTGGAGATGGATTTGGAAGAGACATTATAATGGAACCTCCCTTAATTTGAAATCATAGATTAAAGTAGAGTTCTTTGGTTTGTCCGGAAAAGTGTCTTTAAAGATCGGAGTCCCTTCGGATAGGAATACTATTTCATTAATATTCTCTCCGTTTTCTTCGGTAAAACCTATATTGATCGTATATTCTTTCGTGCCATCCGGCAATTGCTGGATACGCACCGGTTTACGAACTAATTCATTCGCAAGTTGACCGGAAGAAGGAGGAGGAATTACATTCCCTCCACTACCGATAGCTGCTTCATCGATAATATAATTTGCCTGAGGATTCCAGTAGGTTAAACCGTCAAAAAGACCTGTCCCGTCCCACGTTTTAGTTCTTTTCGTTCTCGCACCTTCCCTCGAATCCAAATACACAAATCGTATTTTTGTTTTTGCGTAAACCCCTGCCGGGCGAATTAAATCCACTGCCTTTGCAAGTAGCGTAGGTACTTTTAGATAATCCACTTCGCCCTCAATTTCAATCACGAAGGATGCAGGTCGTTTCTCATCCGGATCAAGCGGATCGTTTCCATCCAATATACCTTGATCATCTAAAAACAATTCGGAATCCAGGTAGAATTCTTTCGGAATAAATACGGCTCCAGTTTCGAGACCGGCGACATTCTTTCCAATTTCTATAATTTCAGGAAGAGTTCCCTTCGCCAAACGTTTGCTAATTGCAATTAGTATAAATAGACGATAGATATCGTCATCATATCCGGGCTCCCTAGTTTCATTTACCAAAGAACCAAGTTGATCCAAATTTACTCCGGAAGCTAAATAAATATGTTCAAGATCTTTAATAGCCTGTAGCTGGATTTCTATTTCATCGAATTCTGCCGAGATAATTTTCCAAAGTTTTCCCAACCAGGAATTTTCATCCCGGTTTAGAATGGATTCAGGAAATTTCTTGAGTAATTCTATCGCGCTCATGGTGTATAGTATACGCTTATATTAGATGTGAAGGTCTGGGCATATTCGGAAGGACCGATCGCTAATTTGGAGATCCAAGCTGGATCCGGGGGAATGGTTCCGAAAGCAGTGAAAGACAAATAAACCACGATATCATCTATCCCTTTGATACCGTCGAAGTTTGCAACGATCTGCCATGCCACGACATCTGCTCCCAGATCAAGCCCTGGATATTCGATAGATTCGGATCCGATTGTGTCGACTCCTCCTACAAGTTGAATAACTCTGGTTCGAACAATATCTGCGTTTGTAGCGGTCCATTCTGAATTTTTTGTTATCTTAACGGCAACATAAACATTCTTAGCGCTAGGAATGGCCCAGTTCATCGTATGAGATTGCCCATTCGCATCGGTTACCGTTTTTGTACGCTTATTTGGTCCATCGACCGCAAAGGTTTCTATTCCCGCCGGCTTAGAATTGAAAATGGCTTCCGCAATACTCTGTCTATATAGATCCTCAGGATCCCCTCCGGAAACAAGCGGCGGAGTCCCGACCACTACGATCTCTATCGAATGAGGCGGTCTCCCTTCATCCACAGTACTCTTTACATTTTCGTAAACAAAAACGGATGTAACTCCATTAACACCTAATATAGTCTCTCTTATAGCAGGTAAGGAAGATCCACCGGAAGCTCCCCGATCTTTATATCTTTGTCTTAACTCCGCATCAGATTCGATCGGCCCTCCCCCCGTAGATGGAGCAAAATTAGTAACCGAATTGATTCCAGGTAGTTGAGTCACGATCTCCGTAATAGTCCCTGCAGCAACGACTGTCTTTCCACCTGTCTCTATACTACGAAAAGCAAAGTCAGTTCCAGCCGCGTTCGTGATGAGTCCCGGCTCAACTACTTCGAATTGAATTCCGGTGGGAGTTTGAACAATAAAACCGGAAGAGACTTCTGCACTTAAATCACCAAGTATTTTCAAAGTGACGGTGGATTTTCTTGCCGGGATCCGGGAAAGTCCACCCTGAGCGACAATCCGATCCAACTGAACTCCTTCGGCTTGGTTTATAAATTTTGAATAATATGTTTCTTCTAATCCCTGCCAAACTTCGTCAAATTCTCTTGCTACGTTTTGAAGAATAATCCCCAACTCACCGTAAGGAGATAGATCAATTTCCGGTCCAAAGTTCTCTTCCAACTTGGCTCGATCTTCCAAGGCTTGGAGAATATCGGCATATGATTTGCGAATAAATCCCTGAGGAGTAACTCCAAAAGCCATTATACTTCTCCTGAAACTGAATTCGAAAGAGTACCGAATTTACTTTCAACTTTAAATTGGATCGTGACTTTCCTTGCCTTAGGATCAAAATCGGCATCCAAAGAAAGAATATTAGTAACTGCCGGTTCCTTTAGAATCGCTTGTCTGATCTCCGCAAGGAAACCGGGACGAAAGAATATTTTTTGGTCCACTAAATTCAACCAATCCACCCCTTCGTTCGGAGCCAGATACCATTCTCCTAAAAACATCTTCAGACGATTTCCTAAAATTTGGCGAAGAGCATCAATGCCTTCAAGCATAACCAAACGTCCTCTATTCGGAGATAAGTCGTTTGCACCTTGGCTTTTCGTATAAACTAAATCGTTATTCTCAATTTTTAATGTTTTCATAATATAATGAAAAATCCCTCAAGACAATTGTGGCAATGGAGTCGCAGTAGACCCAGCACCGGCAGTTACTCCACTATGTTTATGGCTATTGAATTTATCTTTAATCTCTCCAATGGAAAGCCCCCCTTTGTCTGATCCGGAAGGAGAAAGATCCGTTTCATAAACCACATTGCCCCCTACTTCTCCTTCAACAGTCAAATCGCCAGTCACTTCCACGCCATCAGGGCCGATCGATAGTTCGGTGGAGCCAACCTTCAATGTTAACTTACCATCTTCGAACTTGATCATATTTTGCGGCTCGGACCAACCTTGCTGAGCAATACGACCGATCAAACAGGCATTCTCTAATCCGAAAATTTTAGAGTCCGGTCGGACTTCCTGCTTCCTTCCACTTCCGGCTAAACTATTAGAAATATCGAATGTAGAAAAGCCTACCCAAACCAAATCACCTCTTTGATAAAAAGGTTTAATATAACAGTCCTGTCCGATTTGTACGTATTGCACTGGGATCCCGGGGATTACTGGATAATTGGAGACTTCATCCAATTCATTTTTCTCTCTTACTAAAGGAAGTACATCCGCTCGCATTGCGCCGGCGTCGAAGGACTCCACTTGGCAGACCATACCGAGCTGCATTCCTCTTCCTTTTTTATCCGTATACCGATCCAATAATTCTGCGAAACTCATGCCGGTATTACCTCGAATTCACAATTCGCGTCGCCAAAGGTAGAAAAGTTCTTTGTGCCTTTTACGATCTTAGCCGTCAGATTTACGTCCTTAGATTCGATCTTAACGATCATTCCGACACAAAGAGAATAGAGAAATAAGGTCTTGATCTTATACCCTTTCGCGGTTTTTTCGGGTTTTTCCAAAAGTCCGGAATAAGAATTTAGCAATGTTACTTGTTTCTTTTTGGAATTTTTCGGCTGGAGAGTTAATAAACCGTTCCGGAAATAGAATTCAGATTTGGTATCTGATGCAATCTTTCGGATGGAATCGCTAAAACCTCTAACTGTAATCGAATCATAAGTTTTATTCTCTCCCAATTCGATCTCACCTGGATCTATACCAATACTTTTACATGCATCCTTGATCACGGAAATGGCGGATGACTTTTTATAACTCTTATTAACGATCGCAGTACTCCATTTAGTCGTAGAGTCCGAGATCTTTACTTCTAAAATTCTATCTACTCCACTCTGGGAAACTGAATAATTAATTGCTTCTCCCAGCACAACGGTACCGGAATCTTCTTTATATCCGGCACTAACCGTCACTTTTGGGAATATTTTTCCGGATCCTTTTTTCTTTGCTTCAAAGACACGGATCGTTTCCGGAGAAGGATTATATAATTTCAAAGTAGCGGATTGCAGATTCCCAATTTTCTGTTCCTGAGTGAATTCTATGGAAAAAGGAGGATATGAGAATTCTCTTCCCCCTATTTTCACTTTTGCAACTCGATTAAAGAGCGTGCTCATTCTTCCACGGACCTTCCAAGGATCAAAAGGATATCGTTTCCGAACATTTTCTGATTTACGATCTGGCCTTGTAATACGCGATTCTGCTCGATCTCTTGAGGATTTAACGGAATAATTAAACGGTTAATGCCCAAATTTTGGATCTGAGCGTCGATCAGCTCTCTCGCATAACAGATCTTAGTCGTAAATAGGATATTAGCATTGGAATCCAAAATCGTACATGTATAAAAATCGGCCCTTTCATTATACAAAAAACGAAATGAATAAGTCTCCCCTATTGTGAAATCTTTCTCTATAGGAATTTCGCTCGAAGAAATGGGTAAATATTCAAGATCAATCATTCTTACAGCCCGCCGCAGATATTTTTATTGGCACCTGCACTTCCAGAAACTTGTTTTGTAGCCGTGGCGGTAACCCCTGCCTTTGGTACCGGAGATTTCAGGGTAACTTCTACTTTTCTCGGTTCGGCTATGACTATCTTTTTCAATTTCAGGTTCAACTTGCGCCCGTCGCCGAGGTCAACTGCTTGTTCTTCCGAAACCGATTCAATAATCAGGTTTTCTACTATTTCATCGTAAGAATAAAAGGCGATAATCACCTTCTTATCCATCCAGTCGTAAAGAAGCGATAAACGTTCTTTAACTTTTTTGTTTACGAACGATAATGGGTCTAATGGATCCCAATCGGAATCGGAAATGATCGCAGTAAGAGAGACTCCGATCGGTTCGTTGGTAACATGATCGGTTATATCGGATCCCTTCTCCACCGCATGATTTGTTGCATTAGCCGTGCGGTCTTTAGAGATAGAAATAGTAGAATCGAATATTAGGTCGGTTCCATTACCCTTTAAATAAGTTTGGGTCCGTTCTCCATAAAATAAACTCTTGGCTCTTTGAACAATGGCAGGCATATTACGTAATCGCTAATCCTAATTTTGCGGGTAAAATATCTTCGGATAGCTCGTCTAAAGCTCTCATAACTGCTTCTTTTATTTCCGTTCCGGCCTCATTCGGACCGGTAACATTAACTATTAAAGTTCCAACAACACTTTGGACTACAACGGAACCTCCTCCCGCCCCATTCGGGATGATTTTCCCGGAACTCCCCGGAGTGAATAATTCGGGTCCTCTTTCTCCGACTAAGTATGACTTTCCTGCGGAAACAACTCCGCCGGATGCTCTGGCTCCGCTTAGACTGGCTAATATTCCACCAGTGCCAGATTGCGCGGAACTTCCACCCACGATGTTAGAAAGAGATTTTGCGGCTGTTAAAACCCAATCCGGTATTAACGCCTTCCAATTAATGGAAGAAAATGCAGTAGTTATAGAACTCACAAAACCTATAACACCACTTTTGATTTGATTGAAATAGAAATACAAAATTGATATGGGAAAAATAGCCATAATCAGGTATTTTCCATATGTATTAGCGAAATTTAATAAGGAATTGAATGCACTTTTGATCCAATTGATCCCGGCCGCAAACCATTTTACGGCATTTTCCTTAAATTTCTCGAAGGGTCCGAAAAATTGTCCTATAACCGATTCGCCGCCTGTGATCCATCCATATAGATCCGCAATTATGAGAATGATTGCGGTGATAGCCACCCACCACCAAGAGAATGTCCCGACCAATACGAGCAGGATCCCTTGGAATATACGCGTTAAAACCACGGACTGTTTTATATAGTCCATGAAGTTAACAAAATAACCTAATATAGTAGCGAATAGTTTAACGAAAGGAGTCAGGATCGGGAGAAGCAAGTCTCCAAATGCCAATGTCAAGTTGCCGATTGTTGCAGCTAATTGTTCTTGAGCTCCTACGTTTGAATAGGCATACCGATTGTATTCTTCCTGTATCTGCGCATTCTTTTCTAAGGCTTTGGATAATAATTCTCTTCGTTTGGTTTGAGAATTTAAGTCTTCTCCATCCCCTATTGTCTTTGCCTGCTGAATATACGCAGAAAGAGCCGCATTATTCTTAAGAAGGCCGAGGTCTCCAGTTTCGATAAAGTTTTTAGCCTCATCATATAATGAAGAAGTTGCTGCCCCGGAAATTTTAGAAAGTTTTTGAAAACTTTCCATTGATTGTCTCACGAAATCAATGGAATGCCCGTATTGAAGTGCATCTTTCGAAGCAGTTAACAATTCGCTTTCAGAAGCGAACCCGTTGGATTCTTTTTTTACTTTTGCTATCGTTGCGGCAAGAGCTTGGTATCCCTGAGCACCGGTCAATCTTTTAAGCTCCATTCTTTGCTTTTCCAAAGCTTTCGCTGCATCTAAATCGATGAATTGAGAAGGAATGCCTCCAGGTAAACCCTTAGTAACGTTTCCAAGTTTTGCCCATTTGGATAGACTAACATCGGCGATTTTTGAAAAATTCTTTTTGAAAAGTTCCGTACTCGACTTGAAAGAAGCAGATAAAGAATTTCCTATCTTCTTCATCCATACTGTAGCGGTCTTTCCCCAAGAATTCAATTGATTGAAAGCACTCTTATAGAAATTATTTAAACTTTTTCCCCACGACTTAACTTCTGCAGAAGCGGACTTAAATGCCTTCGTTAATTCCTTTCCGAACGAAGCTTGCAGTTTTTCAAATTCTTTAGCAAGCTTTTGCATTTCCTTTATCCAGTCTTCGTTCATGAATTATCTTCCGCGTGATTTATTCGCAGCCTGATTCTGCTCTTTGATCATTCTATCTACTAGTATATTCGCTTTTGCTAAATCTCTTGGGTGCATTTTGCAAGCCTCCGAATAAGTAAGAATGCCGTTTACGACCGGCCTCCATATCGAGATTTCCTCGTCCAGCTCCCGCTTTAGTCGAACTTCCTCAAGACGGTTGATTTGCAAGAGACGCTTTACCGTTTCTTGCTCCATTTTCTGGCCAGGAAAATCCGGGCTCCAACTCCCCTCTAAGAAATCGGGGAAGAATAATTTCCCACACCTCCTCCAGTTCCCGGATCCAAGATTTCAATTCAGCCTGCTGCAGCACTGTGGCTTTTCCATCTAGACCCAAAGGCCCATCAATCGATAACTTGGCGGCTCCTTTTCCAGGAAAAACTACGTGATCGAAACAATATTCCAGTATCACCGAAAGGTCCATATTTCCATCCGCGATCTTGAACATTTTAGATTTCAATTTGATCCATTCTTTCGAGCCCGGGTGTTGGAGAATATATTCCTTTCCGTTAACTTGTATTGTTTCTTGGTAAGACATGTTATGATTCCTTTATTTCTTTTTTTGAATAGAACTCGCTTTCCTTACTTACTCTGAAGATCCGTAAAGCGAGTCTAATTTCGTTCAGCCTAAATGTGCTTTATTTAGATCTGCGCAGGTCAAAACCCATTCTACTCCACTCTCTTCGACACCGAATTCCTTATCGGGATCGGTCGTGACCCAAGCTTGACTTGCAACCGCTACGAATTTTCCGTCTGAATTGTTCTTTACCATCACTGGAAAAGTGTTGGGAAGGTTTTTGACCAGATCCAAGAATGCGTTATCCGGAGAAGTCCCCTTCAAAGTAAAAGTGATTTGTCCGGAAGTATTATTGTTCTTTGTTCTGGAAACTTCTCCCCTTGCGCCCACATGAGTTTTATAAATCTCATTTTCAGCTCGTTTGACGGAAATGAATGTACCGTCGAAAAATCCCGATACCAATCTTCCGGAAACGGAAAGAGTAACCTGGTTTGGATCGTATGTTCCTAAAAATTTATCAGCCATATTATATTTCCTTAAACCGTAATTAAGCCGTTAACATTTACTTTATGAATTGCGCCGGCGAGATAGTATACAAATCGAACACCTTTCAATTCCCTATTCGCTCTATCATTAACGGAAATATCCGCCCTTCTTGGAACGAATACCTGGCTCATATATACTTTATCGTCCGATAATTTCAGATCATACTCGGAGGATGCCCTTGCAACGATACCTGCATCACCTGCTCTCTTCAAAACGTTACGCACTACACCTTCCACCTGAGCGATGCCTGAATCATCCAAAGCAATTTTTTCATTATTCAGAAATAGCGAAAGTAGGTCTGTTTGGAGCTGGTCCTCGACCCAGTCCTGTCCAACGATCACATCAATAAATTCTCCGGAAGTGGTCGTGCCTTCATTTACGTAAGTTGCTCCGGCCATCTCCTGCAAAGCTTGTCCCTTACTAGTGCGAATTGTAGTCAGTTCGGTCTTGGTAAAGCTGGAAGCATTTTGTCCGTTTAAACGTTTCCATTTAAAAGTGGTCGATCCGGGTTGTTTCGGAATATTCTGCCCAACCCAAGCGCACTCAGGAAAATCTCCAGGCGTATTATTATGGATCAGATACGCTTCTCTATCCACGTTTCTGGAATCGAGAGAAGTAATATCAGACGAACATCCAAAGAAAAATTTCTTATTTGCGTTCGCCCAAGTACCAGCCGCATTCAAATCCGCTTTGGCTCTTGAAGTGATGCAGACCGCATAAAAATTATCATCAGATTCACGAAGTTCATCCAAGGCATCCGAGATAGTATCGGGCGACACCACGATCATGATATCTTCCGGCTTAGGCGACTGCGCAAACATTACTGCTGCCATTTTATAAACGTCATCTGAGGATGTAAATCCAGCAGAGGTAAGATCAGTTAGATCAGACACAATATACTTTTCCAAAGCGGTGGCGGAACTATCCCCTGCTTTTAAGATAAGCGGTCGAAACGATTTTTGTGTTAACCCTTGGGTCCCCCGAGTGATATCTATTATGATATCATTAATAAATGCCATTTGCTAAACCTCTATTTCCAGATTTTCATTATGACTGCCGAATTCTTCGGTAATTTGTATTTTGGAGATTGTCTCCGTTTCTTCCGAGTATTCGAATGTATAATCAAATCGAATGTCGAACCCGACCTGATAAAGCCAGGTCGAATTTTGAAAAACACTTTTGTCTTGAATATTAGTAGCGATAAGACGGGGAATGATCGAATATTCGGTGCAGAAAGAGCGATTATCAGGAGCCCCGAACCAATGAAATACATTCATAGCAGCGACTCTTGCGTTCTCAAGATTCTGAGTATCAAAAAAATTTAATGAATATGTATCCTGGTATTTTTCGAACCGAGTCATAACTACGGTTGTAGGATCTCCAACCTTCTCCGCTTGAGTATGAACGTTTCGATAAACCGATTCCACTAAACAAGAAGTTGATCTGTATACTCCAAGCGGGTAAGAACTTTGCTCTTCGTCAAATCGAAGCAAAGTTACCGAAGTATCCGATTGAATTCTTTGAAAGATAGTTTCTACAACAGTGCCAGGAATCATCTAAGATCAAAATCTCTCTCTTATTGGTTATTATACCGAAATCTTCGACAAAAGACACAATTTCCAAAAAAAGACAAGTAATTGAAATTTTAAATTTTATTTTTCGAAAAAAAATAAATCTATTTATCTATTTTGAGATATTGTATCCTTTTTAATGAATTAACGACATTTAATGGAAGCTTAGAGTTAAACAAGTAAAAAAAGGGTCCATTTAATCGAATAATTTTCAGAAAATTCGACAATTTTATGAAATGTGATTTAAAAAACAAAGTTTGTTATCGAAAACGAGTAATGGAGTCTGCTTTTATTGGGTCGAAAGCAGTCTCTTGGTTAGAAAAGCGATTAAATTATGAGAGAATAGAAACGGCAACGCTTTGGTCTAAAACGCAATAGCATATGTAACCTTGAGAATGAGTCGAGATCGCCGACTCTATCGTTGCATAAAACTCTAACCAAGCCTGATCTGTCCAGGTAGCATTTAAAACAGTGCATCCGGCACTCGCCATTTCGACAAACTTAGATGAGCCACTTTTAGCATGGATATTGATCGCAAAAAATCCAGTCTGGGATACAGAAAAGGATTCATCTTTCCATTTGAACCATGGTTTCGCATTTTGGTGAGGGGCATATCGGTTAACGGTTACTTTTGCATATTGATTTAAGGCTTTATGCCCCTTATGCATACCTAACTTATATTTATAAACCCCTTCTGCAATTCGGGCAGTTCCAGCCGGATTCATCGGTTGATTTAACCAATAACGTCCCGGATCGATCGTACATGAGTATACTTTGAATTCCAGAGATTTATTCACAATCCTGATTAAAAATAAAGCATCATTGTATTCGTTAATGGCGTCATTATTCGCCTCAATAATGCCATTCTTAAAATTAATTCCTCTTACTCCGAAAATAACCCATCGATCATAAAGTAAGCCGTACTTTTTAGAGCCATATGCCATAAGGCGCTTTACGAATTTCTTCGTATCCATTGTTCCTCGTTTACGCAAGATTGACATATAAAATTCCTCTACGAGCAAGTACTGCTCAAATATCAACAACGATGGCGTAAAATAATTCTTCTTCAAAAATCATGTCAACTAAGATCTATAAAATCCGCCCCGAAACCAAATAGAATAGCAGATAAAGAAGATTCTCGGAAAATTATTGTCATCTCCCGTTGGATAATAAAATCCTTTCATGCGCTTTCTACTCTCCTCCGCCTCCCTGCTCCTACTTGCATTTTCCCTTTTATCCAAAACATCCGAACCGGCGGATCCTTGTTCCAAGATCAAAAACAAAAACGATCAGAAAAAATGTTACATGAACGAGTACCAAGTCGCTGACAAAGAATTGAATCTTACTTATAAAAAAATAAGGGAAGGTCTATCCGATCCCGAGAAAGAAGATTTAAAAAAATTGCAAGTGCTTTGGATCGGATACAGAGACGGGATTTGTGAAGGTCCTATGTATTCTTCGGATGAATCTGGGATTGAAACGATCATCTGCAAGACTGGGACTACTGCAGAAAGAACCAAATATTTACATCATGTTTGGAAATTCTCCACGGTATCTAAAGAAGGACTTGGTTCTTATACGGATGGCTTCGGTGGAAGTTTAAAACTTTTTCGAGATACCTCGAGTAACGAAATCCAATTTTCTCTGGAGGTTGTGAGAGGTCCTACTGCTCATCTGGGAGAAGTAAGCGGAAATTGGACCCCGGCTAAAGAAGGAAAATGGATTTGGGCTTCCACACCAGGATGTAATTCGGAAGATCCGGACTGCTGCTTATTGGAATTCCAATATTTTCAAAATAGGATAGAGGTGGAGGAAATTTCTTGTTCCGCGTATCACGGAGCAAGGGCTTATTTCGGGGGAAGTTATAGATATGAATTTAAACAAAAAAAATAGAATGCATAACAGTTTGACTTCTAACTAAAATCGACTAACCATCTTAATTGTTTAGAAGTTTCTTATATATGAATTATATATAAGTTATTTATAACAATTGCATTCTCTTTGCTCATTGATTCGTATTTTATATTTTCACTTCTTGTTACGCTCATATTTTTAGTTTCTTCTTGCTCTACCTATACTGCTCCAATACATTCGCCGCTGTTTGGGAAATTTTTGTAATCCGATTACAACTTTTTTTCGAACGAGCTTACAGATGAAAAAAATATTTGGAGATTCCTATGCGATTCTTTTTGTTAGTCTTGTGTTTAAGTGTGTTCTCTATCGGTCTTTGGGCGGATTGTCCGGACTACATCACACCTTCCAACCCGCCTAGTTTTTCGAAACCCACCAAAAGAAGTTTCCGTAATTTCGGAAATACGATATTGGCCGGTCTATATGTACCGTATCATATGGTCTATGATACGATCGTAAAATCCGGATCGAATGCAACTATGGTCGGCAAATTCGACTATGATGCCGTATTCCATAAGGATTTGGAAGGTGAATACATCCATGTTTATATTTACGGAACCGCTATGAGCGGCTGGAATTATGTGGGTCGGTATACTACGAACGGCGACGGAAAGATCACCGCAAACTTAGGGGTCCGAGCAACGGGCGACTATATTGTTCGTATGGTGGTGGAAGGTGATCTTTCTAGCGCTGACGGTTATTTGACCGTCGCAGATCCCGGTCGCCAAACGGTTTTATTCGATGTGGATGGAACCTTAACCAAGAATGATTTCGAGTCTATTGCCGATTATGCCGGCATCAAAATTGCGGATACTTATTATTACGCTCCCGAAACTGTAAATGCATATCGTAACAAAGGTTATCAGGTTATCTATCTGACCGGTCGCCCTTACTGGAATACCAAGGATACACGCGAATGGTTCCCAATAAAGGGGATAAAATCATGGCATTATCATCCTCATTCGGAATATTGGGGCGAGAATGTACAGTCTTATAAAACGGATTATATCAACTATTTGCGCAATACCGTAGGCTTGGATATTATCCGTGCGTACGGAAATGCGACTACTGATATTGCGGCTTATGCTGCAGGCGGCATTCCGAAAGCGGATACTTGGATCATAGGAGAGCATGCAGGGAAAGAAGGAACACAGTCCATCACGGGTAATTATTCTCTTCACTATAATACCGTAGTCGCAAGTACTCCTCAATCCGCATCTTGCTACTTGTAAAAACGTATAAAAAAGTGCTGAACCGCTCCCAGTTTAGATAAACAATCGAACTTAGGGCAAATCGGAGACCTAGACCGGGGAAAGTATAATCAATCACTTTCTCTGGTCTTATACTCTTCTATGTCGATCAACGCATGGTATTTGCGGATCACTTCCTCGTCGAATCCAGAATCATGATTGAGGTCATTTAGAACATCTCTTTGGAATTGTAATAATTCCAAATATACGTCTCCGTATTCTTTTCTTTCTCCCCTATGAATGCCGGACATTCCCTTGAGCTCTTCCTCGAAATATCCCAATTCCGTTTTTAAACGAGAGATCAGATTTTTGAGATGTTTATTCTTTTTTGCACCGGTATGATTTTTTTCTTCCAAATACCTTAACGACTCCGAAGCCAATCTTTTTTGGATCATCACCTCCTGCTTATGGACCGGAACGGGAATTTGAAAATCCATTACGTTCAATTTCCGTATCAACCAAGGAAGAGTGAGTCCGTTAAAGATCATAGTTGTCAAGATCACTAAGAATGTGATAAATAGGATCAAATTCCGATAAGGAAAAGGAGTTTCTCCGTTTATATAGATCGGAATAGAAAGCGCTGCCGCAAGAGAAACAACCCCTCGGATCCCTGCCCATCCTAAAACGATAGGGATTTTCCATCCCGGATTTACTTCCGTGACTTCTATAAAATTGCTCATAATCCGAGTAAAACCGGAGGTACAAAGAGTAATGATAATCCGAATAATGATCAAGGCGAATGAGATCACCAATCCGTAGACGATTGCACTGGTAATACTAATATCTCCCAATTGATTTACGATAGAAGGTAACTGCAAACCGATCAATAGGAAGATAAGCCCGTTTAGAATGAATACGATACTATTCCAAACATTCACGCCTTGGATACGGCTCGCATAACTCAATAAACTTTGGCGTTTGCTAGACAGAAGTAGCCCGCCACAGACCACAGCAAGAACTCCGGAAACATGAAAATGTTCCGCCAAGTAATACATACAATACGGAGTCACAAAAGTTAAAACGATCTCTATACTCGGCGTAAGAGGAAGCCAACGATGGATCCCATAGAATACAAGTCCTACCGTTAGACCGATCAATGAACCGGCGATTACCACCCAAATAAAACTGATTGCAGCTTCTTGTAGATAAAATTGTCCGGTGACTGCAGCCGCCAATGCAAAACGGAACACGATCAAAGAAGAAGCATCGTTCAATAAACTTTCTCCTTCTGCGATACTCACAACGGACTTAGGAGCCTTTGTTTGTTTCATGATAGTAACGGAAGATATAGAATCGGGAGGAGAGATAATCCCTCCTAATAAAAATCCGATCGCTAAAGTAAATCCCGGAATGAGAGAAGTGGAAATCAATGCAATCGCACAAGAAGTAATGATCACGATCGGAAACGCAAAACCTGCGATGATCCTTCTCCATTTCCAAAATTCTTTCCAGGAAATTTGCCAAGCAGCTTCGTACAGTAATGGCGGAAGAAAAATTAGAAAAACAAGTTCCGGTGTGATGGTAATATTTTGGAAAAATGGAATGGCGCTGACCACAAGACCTCCGATCAATAAAACGATCGGATACGCAAGCCCTAGTCTATCGGCAATCACAACCAATCCAAGAATGATCAAAATCAGATATACATATTCGACTAGGATATTTTCCATCTTTTCCTGTTTGAGAGAGAGATTTTACAGATCATCATAAACCTTTTCATCCGCTCAACTACTTTACAATCTAGTATTTTTCTCTTCGGCAGTTTGCTGTTGACTTCTCTTGCTGATCCAGAATTCTTTGGTGTGCTCAAATATTACTCTAGTCTAATTTTCATCGCCTCACTTTGTCTATTCGCCACACCCGCAGAAGCATGGTGGAATCATTTTCTATTCAATCGACCGGCTCTCGAAGTTATGCCTGAATTGGTATCCGCTCCTAAAGTAAAAGTAGAATCGCTAGAAGACTTTTTACTGAAAGAACAGGACAAACTGATCCCTCTTATGAGGGATATGGAGAAGGAAGCGAATCTTAGCTACGATACAAACGCCCCACTTCCGGAGGCTCTTGGATTCAAAGGTGGAGATAGAAAGACGATCCGAAATCAGTTTCTACGAGCGCTCAGGGTGAACACCGGAACACCGTTAGGTTATTTTTTGCAAAATCTTCCAGGAAACCCCATGCCCGGAAAAAAATCAGATCCGAACACGGTCAGTCTCAACGGAAAAAGGGATCTCAAGGAAGATTACGAATTTTATGATATTCGAATTGGAGAACTTGTAAGTCCTATCGAAGTTCTTGCAACCGCAGGTGACGAACCGGATTTCGGATTAGATCTAAACCTATTCGAGGATAATGGAGAAAGTTTCGGAAAAGAGTACGGTTTTGGAATACAGTCTTTCGGTGATCCTAAGATCTATTATGCAACCCAGGTTCCGTTTCATATAGGTTATTACCACGAATCTCCTATCATTTTTGCCGCGGCTGGATTTTTAACCCGGACCTATCCAAAATACAGAGTATTTCAGTTTATGACACTTTCCCGTTTTGCTTTTCAAACGGGACATTCCTATTGGGGATATAGGTTTTTAGGCTGGGGGATGCATTATGTTGCCGATCTTACCCAACCCTATCACTCCAGAGTTCTCCCGAATTTTGGGACGATCAGTATGCTTTGGATCAATCTAAAAGCGATCCTTGGTTTCGAAACCGCCAAAAACGAAACAATTGATAGGATCTCCAGCCGACATACCACCATAGAAAAATATCATTTTAGTACATTACGAAATGCGTATCGAACTAAAAATTTCACTCATCCATTCATTGTAAATTTGAGACAAACCGATCTGGACAATAGCTACGGTAAGTATGACAATTCCTATCTAGTAAATATAGTTGCAAAACAAAGTTACGATATTTCCGATCGGATCGATACTTTAATTGACGAATCGAATCTGTTGAATGGATTTTCGGAAGGGAAACTTTTACCTGCGATCAATCAAAAGTTTTTGGGAGATTTAGATTCAACGATTTCCGAACACATGAAAGGTGTGGGTTCTCATCTCCGGAATTATGTTAGAGCAGGATTGAACTAGGAACGTTGCTTTGTATTTTTCTCCTCTTAGCCGGAATTAATTCCGGCTGCAAAACGGGCATGTTCCTTCTAATTTCCCTGTCCCAAAGCGAATCGTTCTAAAAACAGAATAGTTCGAACCTGCTCTAATATCCCACACCTAACTCACGTTATGATATAACCATACGTCTTTCCGTCGTCTGCAGGTGTTACACAAAGATATTCACACCTTATGCACAATTATAATATTCGTTAATAATTATATCATAAAGTATACATATTGACATAAATTTATAAATATTGAATATTATGCACTTAAATAATATTAAGATTTTATTGAACAAGCAATACATAAGGGCAGAATATCGCCTCCTCGATCATAGGAGTAATCAGCATGAGATTTCGAAAAAACGTCGCCGACCTAACGAACGAAGAACGCCTTAAGTTCGTGAACGCGGTCTTATCTATGAAAAATAGTAAAGATCGGATCTACGATAATTTCATAAAATTCCACCAATTAGCTCTGAGTCCGACTCCGGGAATTTCACCTAGTAATACAGATTATAAAACGAATGCAGCACATCATTCTCCTTCTTTTCTTCCCTGGCATCGTGCAATGATTTTTGAATTCGAGAAGGAACTCCAGAAAGCGAGTGGAGATCCAGAAATGTCACTTCCCTATTGGGACTGGACTATAAGTGATTCGAGAGCAAACATTTTCCTAGATCCTAAGTTTATGGGGACCAAGATTAATAGTGGGGATCAATTATCCAGAATAACGGGCCCTTTTAAAGACTGGGAAGTAATTGAATATAATTCGAAGGATAATATATTCGATAAGACGGGTTCATTTTTAGAAAGATCCCTCTATTGGGAATCCGGCCCATTTCCAACGAAAACAAAGATCCGGGATGCTCAATTAATAGAGAAGTATGATGGGATATTCAAAGGTCTGTGGAATAATAGCATCGATTCTTTTTTTCGCACCTATATGGAAATGAATCTGCACGACTATATTCACGATTGGATCGGGGGAGCCATGTCTAATACGAGTACTGCCCCAAATGATCCAGCTTTTTTTCTTCATCATTGCAATGTAGATCGCTTATGGGCGCAGTGGCAGGACAAATATCCGAATTCTAAGTACGTACCGCAAAGTGGAGAGACTGAGGGACAAAACTGGAAAGACGAGTTAGTAGGTCTCCCAGGATGGACACCGGAAAAAGTATGGGATTATAAGTCTCTCGGCTACGAATATAAAGCACTAGCTACAGACCCAATTTATCCATTCTCATCTTGGGAGGGGGAAAATGCAGTCGGCATAACTTCACTAAAAGAGAAATACTATTTTTCTTTTACTTATCCGAAAGACCATGGAGCTTATATCGGAACGGCAAGCTATGAACCGAAATGGGATTGGTTAGATCAACGAGAATTAGATAGTAAATATGGAATCCGTCCGGCTCCATTCGGTTCTGGAGTAATCGTAGCTTGTGTTAAAGAAAAGGGGGTTTCGTTCTTCAGCTATAGCCCGGAGAAATCACTCCAAACATTGTCCGAAAGTCAGTTTACGGATATCAAGGTAATACAACCCATCTATTTAGCCGAATTCAATGGAAAAATTTTTGCGAGTATTATCGGAGAAGATAATGGGGCATATATAACCAGTTCGATCGATGGCCGAACATGGACTAAGCCAACAAGGATCTATGGAAGTTGGCAGACCTCTAAATCGATGGTACTGACCGCCTTTCAGGATAAACTGTTTTTATCTTGGGTTGGCAACCCTTTGGGAGACATTTTAGTCGGCTGGTCGAATGACGGGGATAACTGGTCTACCAGCGATATGGTTTCTCCCTTAGGTCTTTGGAGAACATCCAATCCACTTGGTCTTGCCGCATTTAAAGGGAAACTCTTTCTAAGCCAGGTGGGTGCCGGACTTTTAGGTGTAGATATGCATATTACCTCTTCCGCCGACCCTACAAAGAAAGATACATGGAGCGAACCGAAACGTATATTTTCGTCTTGGAGTGCAGGACGCGAAATGAATCTTACGAATGTAAATGATGAAGCGTTATATACTACCTTCACCCAAAGAGGCATTTTCTTTGCCGGTGGTATGTATTACGCCTTCTCGTTTGATGGTGTAAATTGGCCGGAATCTCCCACTCAAATATTTACAGACAAATCTAGCTTTCATGGGATCGGAATGGCCTATTCGAATAAGAATCTTTATGTTGCAGCCAAAATTCCAAGCCAGCAATCTCTTTCATTCTCTCCCATAAAACTAAATGCAGAACCTGTGAAACGTGTTTTCGGTACTTTATTGGGATGGTGGGAGACTTGGAAGGCGATCCTATTGACTCAACAAGATTCTAAAAGAATCTTTTATTCTTTCATAGGTAAATTCGATGAAGTACGAGTCGGCGTTTCTGAGGATGGAGTAAATTGGCCTAATCCGGTCGAAATTCCCGACTGGAAAACCACTTTGCCGATATCGGTATGCTCCCATAAAGACTACGTGTATGTTGGCACTGTAGGTAGAGATAATATCGCAAGATTAGCGTGGGCAGACTCCAAACTCGAATGGAAGAAAGAAAACATGCTAACAATTTTTGGAGCTTGGAATACATATAGAATGGTGAATTTAATTAGCTACAAAGATATTCTATATGTAACTTTCTCCGGGACAGAAAGATTAGTATTTGGTGCTTTAGAAAATACCGGCTTTTCGGAAAAGGCATCGTTGTTTGGCGGATTTACTTTAATTACATCTGCGACTCTTTGTGTGTTTGAAGAAATGCTAATCGCGACCGCTGTAGATGACGCCAACCGGGTCCTGTACAGCACCTCCATAGATGCAATCAACTGGACTAATCCAGCTCCGATAGAAGGTATATCTACCAAGCATGAGGTCTTTCTCCAAGAAATGAACGGAGAAATAAGATGCACATATCTTTCCTTAAAAAATATTCCCGTATGTGTTCGTATCGAATCTTTGCAATGACATAGTAACTTAACGAAAAACAAAGTTACGTTGCCCCAGCACTAGAGACGCATCCATTGTCGGAGGGACTCATCTTTTTTCGATCATACCGGATTCATTCAAGCGGGAAAAAGAATATTTATGCTATTCTGAAAATAGCCCTAAGACCTGACATTTTCAATCGGTATGTCGGATCTCACATTCTATTCTTGGTAGCGTATGAAAAAAATACTGATCGTCCTAGTCTCCGTCTTATTATTACTTACTTTTTGGGTGTTTTCCACTCCTCCCCATGAATACAAAAGGATCCCAAATTCGGATTTTTCTTTTGAGACGGTAATTTTCAGGAGCCCGGATCCAAAACGTCTTTCCGATTTTTATAAGACCGTATTTCGTGCAACGGAAGCGAAAAGTACGCCCAGTTGGATACTTGGAGATCCGCTCTCTTCCGTGATTACACTTAGAACACCGGGTTATCAGGGCGAAGGCCCATTATTAACGATATTAAAGTCGAAGAAGCCCAATCTATCAACCTCCGCCGCAAATGACCTAGGTTACGCTCATATCTGTTTCGAAACGGATAATGTTCCGGGTCTTATCCGAACGATCCAAAAAAACGGAGGAAGGATAGATAGTCGTTTTGAAAATTTACAAAAAGTTCCCGCAATCTATGGAAGGGATCCGGATGGGAATATATTCGAGATCCACATTCCGTTTCCGACTCCCCTTAGTCCAAGCACAATATTCCGAAGTCTAAATTCGTTCGTACGGACTTACTTCAAACTGGATCCCCCGAAAATGGACGAGATCCGATTCCTTCATGTAAATATTAATTCCAAGGATTGGACCAAGGCTCTTTCATTTTATAGTAAAGTATTGGCAGCGAATCCCACAGGTTTCGAAAGGGATTATAAGGGAGACTTTATAGAAAATCTAACCGATCTCCGAGGAATAGAAGTCAAAGGGCGCCATCTTTCATTACCCGGATATGATGAAGGTGGACCCACCTTAGAGATCTTTACCTACAATACTTTCAGTGCAAGAGGCCCATTAAGTAAATCTGATATAGGAAAAATAGCCATAGGATTCCGTGTTTTGGATTTACGTTCATCAGTGAATAAAATACTACAAGAAGGCGGGATCAAATTGGAAGAACAAGGCAATACTACAATACTCAAAGATCCGGAGGGAAATCTCCTCCTTCTTTCTCAGAATAAGTCCACCCTAGACAATACACCCCTGAGAAAATAATCTTCCAAAAACCGAAAGTTATCCGCCAGAATGACTGTGCGCCTACCCGAGAGTAATGGAGATCCTCGGCGAATAAACACCGCGCCAGGGATAGTAGCGGCATACTGCGCCGCAACATAATCATGGTGAGGCGCAGATGCAAGCGGATAGCCCGGTCCGAGCGATTAAAGACTATATGGGGGGAACTTTGAGTTGTTCGCGAGGAGGCGCCCAAGATCTCCAATCTAGTATATTCCATATATTTAATATAATAAACATTTTGTAATATTCGGATTTTAAATATATGGACTGTTCGTTCAATATTTTTATCATAACAAATGCTTTAAAAAGAAAAAACTTTAGATACTTAGAAGAATCTTGGGCAAAAGTAAACGATTTATAAGTACACACCGTTTAATATCCCACACACATATAAAAGTATCCGTGATTGATTGGGAATTCAATGGAGAGAATTCAAAATGTTTAACAGAAGGAAAATGAAAATTTTTTGTTCTGTATCGGTGGTCTTTGCTATATTAGCAAGTTGTTCCCCTGAAACAGACCAAGCGTATTTACCTTTCTCACTTCCGAAATCGGCAAAGTCCGCTTATCGGTCAGTGATGTCTTTGGCTGTGCCAAGCAGTCCTCCGGTCGTTCCTCTAAGTACGAATGGAAGATATATCGTAGACTCGAACAATAACCGCTTCAAATTAAAAGCGGTGAACTGGTATGGAGCCAGTGATACACGACAGGTAGTGGGGGGTCTGGATAAACAACCTATTTCTCATATTATTTCTTTGATCCAGGAATGGGGCTTTAATTCGGTTCGTTTACCTTTTTCTAATGTAATGCTCCATGATGCGAATATTGTTCCGAACGAATTTGTGGCGGCTAACCCGCAATTTTTCGGAAAAACGCCTCTACAGATCTACGATGAGACCGTTGCCGCTCTGACTGCAGCAGGGATCGTTGTTGTATTGAATAACCATACCACTTTCTCCGAATGGTGCTGCGGTTTCGACTATAACGGTCAATGGTATCATACCGGATCTTCCTTCGCATATAATCAAACTCCCGAAATGTGGAAAGCGGATTGGGTATTCTTAGTGAATCGTTATAAGAATAACAAGTTAGTCGCTGCTGCGGATCTTAGGAACGAAGTACGCACCCAACGTTTTAACGATACACATTTGCCGAATAGTCCGAACTGGGGTTGGAATAATATTGACGACTGGCGTAAGGCCGCTCAGGAAGCGGGAAATGATATCTTACGCGTCAACCCGGACATGGTCATCGTAGTAGAGGGAATCAACTGGTGGGGTGCGATCCCTATTTTAGGTTCCGGAGAACGTCCCCACTTAAAACCGGTTCGTGATCTTCAGGTCCATATTCGTAATGTAAATAAACTTGTATATGCAGCCCATAACTACGGTTTTATCGGACCGAAACATAACGGTGACGACGGTACATCCGGAGGAAATATAAAATATAAGGATATGGATGCAACTACGTTCCGAAACACGATCACTGACGAATGGGGATACGTGGTTGAACCGGATACAGTAACAACGGCACCGGTTTGGGTGAGTGAATTCGGAGCTTCCCCGGGAGAAACCAACCCAGCCGATCGAGAATGGTTTAAAAGATTGGTGGATTATTTAATCGAGAAGGATATCGATTTCGCATTTTGGCCTCTGAACGGAGAAGATGAATGGGGACTTGTAACTTCCGATTGGTCTCAAACCAAAAGAGGCAACTGGAGAGATGAACATATGGATCGCCTTCTTGCTTCCTCCGGTAAAACAGGATCGGTGGCTTATGTGGATCATTTGACCAAGATCGGATTTAACGGTGTAGATGATAACGTAAGTACGATTGACAATGATTGGCTTGTAGGAGCAAACAAAGGGACCTGTCCTGACGGAGAACGTCTATTAGGTTTGAGCCGTGACCAAAGAGCTCTTTGTAGTGATACTAAGTACGGAAAACTTTGGCATGCAGACCGTGCAATCAATGTGCAAGCAGTGTATGAGACTACTACTCGTTATCACGGCACAGGTGACTGGGCCGGCGGATTTACAAAATACGAATGTCCAAACGATTATTATGTTGCAGGAGCGACCAAACATTCTTGGGGAACAAGCGGCATCCTTTGCGCACATAGTAAGGTACCTCTTGCAAACTCTTGCCGCACCGTTTGGTTCGATAGAGGAGATAACCGTTCTTCTCAGCGTGGAGGAGACTGGGCGCCAGGTTCTTACAAAGGCCAATGTGCCGACAGCGAATACGTAGCCGGAGTTGCTCAAAGAGACGGAGGAGGAGCCGCACTACTTTGTTGCTCTTCTCCATTGAGCGGAGAATTACCTTTAGTTTATAAGGCAAAAAATCTTTCTCACCGTACCGGATTTGCTGAAGGAGACGCTTGGGTTGTAACCACGGCGGATCATTGGGCGGATCATATCATCTACGGTCCGTACGATAGAGGTCGTTGGGGAACGGGCAACAAGCGAGCGGTATTCCGTATGTTAGTGGATGTTACAAACGCGAATAACGATAAAGTCGTTACAATAGACGTTTTCGACGGCCAAGATGTGTTGGCAAGAAGGGATGTTTATAGACACGAGTTTGCAGGTCCAGGCCAGTACACCAACTTCTCGTTAGATTTTCATATCGCACCGGATAAAGCGGATCGCCCTATGGAAGTTCGTGCTTGGTGGTTTGATACTTCTTACGTGAAAACGGAGAATGTCACCATTCAAAATCGATAGTAACAAATTACCGGAATTGATTCTTTTCGGGAATCAAGGGGTCGCAATCTAATTGAATGGATTCAGGGAAAGCGACCCCTCTTTAGTGAACATTCAGAATAGAGTAAATATTTTCCGCAATCGATTCCGGTTGAAAGGTTACCGGAATCTTTTTCTCAACTAGCGTCCTTGGCTATTGGTGAGAAAAAAGTCCCAGCGTTTCACCACACTCACTTTTATCTTAAAATTTGCTTGTCCAAAACCGTTTTTAACTTCAAAAACGGACCTTTGTGAATGCGCTACAACCGAATCCTCATAGCACCGGACAAATTCAAAGGAACTCTTAGCGCAACCCGTGCTGCAAGGGCTATGCACTCAGGCGTTCGCAATGCTTGGGGGGAAAAAATCCAGATGGTTGAACTCCCTCTGGCCGATGGAGGAGAAGGGAGTCTCGTTGCCCTCCACACATTGCGGCCAAAGTTGAATCTTCGGGCAGATATCCTTCCCAACGCAGGCGGGCTCAACCGTTCCGTTTGTTATCTTACCAATAATACCGATGCTTATTTTGAATCGGCACGATTACTTTCCTTAAACTTCCAAGGGAATCGCAGACTTCCTCTTCTGGATCGCACGAGTTGTGGCCTTGGTCGCTGGGTTCGGGGTATGCTGGACTCGCAAAAAAGGGAGTTAATTTTATTTCTAGGAGGAACTGCAGTATGTGACGGTGGACTAGGGATCTTACACGAATTCGGGTTTCAGCTATTGGACAGCAAAAGTAACCTTGTGCAATCTCTACGATATTTACCGAATGCTCGAAGGCTCATACCGCCAGCCACATTTAAGTCGATAGAAGCCGATATCAAAATGTTTACGGATGTAACCAATCCTCTGCTCGGTCCGACAGGCGCCCCCAAATTGTTCGGCCCTCAGAAAGGTGCTACGCCGAGCGATATTGTTTTATTGGAAGACGGACTCGAGAATCTCTCCCGTTTATGGGCGGAGTTTGCTGTACAAAATGATACAAATTGGCCTGCCGGTGTCGGTGCAGGAGGAGGAATTGCACTTCCTTTCCTCGGAATGACAAAAAAGAAGGCAACACTCAGCTCCGGTTCTTCTTTCTTTTTAGAAGAGTCCGGATTAGCTAGCATGATCCGTCCAGGCGACTTGGTCCTCACCGGGGAAGGTAAGACCGACGCAGGAACCCTGACAGGTAAACTCGTAGATGGAGTGGTTCACCTCTGCCGTAAAGTTGGTGCCGACTGTTTAGTAGTCAGCGGAGCTGTGGCAGACCGAGATAAATTGGAAGCAGCCAATTATCCCAAGACAATAGCGGTTTCAACTAATGGTATTGTGCCGTCACGTAAAACCGCCGCTTCTGAGCTATCCCGGGCTATTACAAGAACTCTCAGCTTGGTAAAGTAATTTTATTTCAGGAAGTTGAAAGTTATACGATATCCCAAAAATGTTTGCCTCAGGACATGGAAACTCTTTTTAAGTAGGCGTAGACAAAAAATTTAGGTTCTATATCATCTCATAAACGCAACTAGATTGCAAATTCTCTGTGAAATTGTAGAGTTTTGTGTGCTCGACTGTAAACGCTATAATTCTACGCTTGTACAAGGCACTATGCAACAAACACTTTTTAATTTGAATGAAAAAACGGTTCACGATATCAGTAATCCCGAGACTTACAAGGGAATTTTCTCCTTTCATAAATATTGGGGAAAAAAGCCAACGGAAAGCTTGGCATATTTCATACAGAATTACACAGATGAAACTGATATTGTTCTAGATCCCTTCTTAGGTTCAGGTCTAATAAGCCGAGAATGTTTGCTTAGAAACAGAAGATTTATCGGTATTGATATCAATCCCTTTTCTATCGAGCATACAAAGTTTGTATTAGATCTGCCAAATCCAAGTGAGTATATTCGGGCATTCAATGAAATAGAAAGATCAATAAAGGAAAAAATCAATTCTACTTATCATACTGAAAATAGTAAAATTGCTTCACATTTTCTCTGGAAAGAAGGTTCTCTGGTGAGAGTTTGGCGGCGACCGGAGACTGGTCGGAATAGATTGGAGGCTGACCCCAGCGACATCGACCTATATCAAATCAGCAAATTTGCAGGCTATGAACCAAAAAATATAAGGAAATCAACATTCTTTACAAATTCACGAATTAATTCTAAAGCGGAAATGGCAATAACTGATTTATTTACTGGAAGGGCTCTCCATAATATAGACTTAATAATCGATGAAATAAAAAAATATCCTGAGCCAATTAAGAGAGCATTGTTTTTAACCTTAACATCGTCTTCTGGACAAATGTCATCTATGGTTTTTGCTATAACAGGCCGAGGAAAAACGAAAAATCTCGTTTCTGAAAAAATTGAAGTTGGAAGTTGGGTAATTGGTTTTTGGAAGCCGAACCTACATTTCGAAATCAATGTGTGGAACTGTTTTGAAAGCAGGGCAAAAAAATTATATAAAGCTTTGCAAGACACATTAATCAAAAAGTATACTCTCAAAGATTCAATAAACTCACTTCTAAAAGATAATAATGGTGCATCCATTATTCACGCAAATTGCCTAATAAGCTTAAAAGAAATACCAGATAAATCTATTAAACTAATCTGCACTGATCCTCCTCATAGCGACAGAATTCCTTACCTAGAATTAAGTGAGCTATGGAATTCAATTCTTAATAAGAACGTAATCTTTGAAGATGAAATAATTGTTTCTAATGCCAAGGAAAGAAATAAGAAAAAGACAAGCTATATCAAAGATATGACTTTATTCATCTCTGAGTCGAGCAGAGTATTAAAAGATGACGGTCTATTTTTGCTATATTATAATGCGCGCGATAAACAAAGCTGGAAATTTATGGAACTATTATCTAGCACTAGCAATCTGAACTATATCGGCGCCTTTCCAATGGAATATTCAGCTAACTCTGTAGTGCAAGATAATAGAAAAGGCGGAATGAAAACTGATTACGTCTTGGTAATGGTAAAAAATAAGTCAGTTATAATGGAAGATCGCGAACTTGAAAAGTTACCTGGATGGATCTCATACTTACCGAAAATTGAAAGTTAAAAAAATGTCTAAAGAATTCATTAAATGGCTCAAACTTTATAATTCTGAGAACTTACAAGAATTTAATACAAATTCGGAAGCCCAGCTCTGGCTAAAAACAAAGTCAATTATACGAAAAGATATTTTAAGTGATTTTTTAGCTGAAAACTCAATTACTCTTTCTGAAAGTACTTTAACAAAATCATTCATGGAATTATTTGACATTCTAAAAACAAATTCAAAAAAATCTCACCTACTTCTGGATACATTTATACAAAAGACGAATAGAATTGTTTTAAAAAGTTTAGATCAAAAAAAACTAGTCTCAGAACTCTATAAATTAAAAGTTTTTCAGTGGGGTGGCGACTACCAAAATTCCTTAGATAAATATCTTATTAGTCATTATGTTAAGAAAATCACTAATTATGATTTGTTAGTTTCTAAATTTGAGAAGGAAATTAATTCGGTTGTCCAAGGCTATGTTCTAAATAGCTGGTATAATCACTGGTCTAGTATTTTAATTGAACATATATTCAAATCACATAGCACTGTCTTGCCGGCAGTAGGGCAAATAAAGGGTGTCGATTTCTTTATCGACAACATTCCCTTTGACTTAAAAGTTACATATTTCCCTTCTGAGTATCTAAAGAAGAAAAGAAGAGAATCTGGTCTCCCTGTTGAACTTACATATCTAAAGTCTAAGGCAAAGGAGCTCAGTATTCCTTATGATAAAAAAGCCAAAGATTCTGATATATATTATGAAATTACTGAAAAAATAAAGGACAAAGGAACGAAAGAAGCTTTAGAAGTTTTAGAAAGGATCAAATTAGAAAATAATAAAATCATTACTAATACTATCACTAACCCTAGAGATTTAATCAGATGGCTATATGAAAATCAAGGTGAAATGCGATTTGGATCTGAAAATCGGATATTCTTGGTTTTGATAGATAAAGTTGATTTTTCCAGTTCATGGAAATTAAAGCGAAACTTAGACTTACTTACTCCCGCAATACATTCCTTTTTAGACAAATTTACAAATGTTGAAGTAACTGATTTAATTGTTGAATATAGCTATCCAGGGAAACCAAATTCTTTCAAATCTATATCAGATATTATTTTCATTACTAAATGATTTTTTGGGACATCGTATAAATTTCGGTGCCTCCGCGACGCTCGGGGCAACGCGGTTGTTAGGCGTAATTAAACGAATATTTGAAACGGTAGTCCCTGTTCTTGATACTTTCATAGATTTTAATTAAGATCACCATCGAATTTTCAACTAAGCGTGCTTTGCAATCGAGTTCTCTATATCAAGAGAAGGATATGAAATTGTATTTATTTTACCTTTCGACCGTCAGCCTACGAAAGGGGGAAACCACATCCATTTCGTTTCTCACCATTGGGGAAATAATTTCGGATCCAGAAAAATTAGTCAATGATATCTCGAATGGAAAGTACAATGGAGCCAGTTTACACATCTCCATACATCACGTTTATCAAGATAAATTCCCAAAAACAAAGAATCTTTAGTAAAATGCATCTAACTATATGTAAAGGAAATAAATTCCCAAGCCTTTTGTTTGTACTAAATTAGTAAATTAAATATTTGAAAAATGATAGTCATTTCATTTAATTGGTAAAAATTGGAGTCGTATGATTAAGGAAAATTTGCCAAAATTCATTTTGCTTATTTCTTTGCAGTGTCAAATTGTATCGCTTTGGATACGTTAGGTTTATCTTATGATCGGATTAAAGGCGACGAAGTTGCCGCTAAGTTAGCAGATGCAGCGATCATGACCGACTTAGTAAATTCAACAATACTTATCGGCCAACCTCAGATCTCAATAACCGCAATCTTTTCTTCTGTAATTGCAGGCATCGATGTTAAAAAGTATTACAAAAAATCAGAAGTCGATGACTGTATAAATGATCTTTCCAATTATTCATACGGACAATCATGAAATTTGTCTTCGTTCGAAGTAGCCTCCACTGCATATTTCAGCTTGACTCTATTATGAATTCTATTTGCCAACTCTTCCGATATCCCGTTAGGTTTCGAATAGGGAGGTTCTATTATATAAAACGATAGATTGATTTTCCTCTAAATTTTGAGTTATTAGAAGATTCGAAAAGAAACCATCTGGATATTTATTTGCTTTGATTTCGTATGTATATTCTCCTTTCGAAATTGGCAAAATTAATTGGCAGTCTGTTTTAAAATGAAATTGCTTCAAACCAGTCCATAAAGTATTAAATCCTAATTTTCGATCATTATTAATCAATAACCTTCTTTTAAGGACATTGTCTTTTTCTTCTTGAAAAATATAAATCAAATAACTTTCTACCTGCATTCTCTCTCTTGAATTCTTAAGTTCTGACGGTAAATATATTTTCAGATAGTTTCCTTCTGAGTTTTGAATAGGATAATAAGGTAGGCGCCTCCAATAAAATATATTCCCGTAGCAGTTTGAAAATATAAGCAAAATGAGTAATGTTATTTTACTTTTCATTACAAACTACCTCCACATGTGTTTCCGGTTTGTTCTCCATATTGATAAATTGTTTCGAAACTACGAATTCATTTTCCTTTAACATCAAAAAGTATGAACGGATCAAGACTTGGATTCTGCTCTATTGTATAGTTAATCTCGTAACTATCTTAGACACTTCTTGAATTCTCAAGCCTTTCCGAAAAGGTCTTGCCTTCGGGATTTGGAATCGCTTTTTCCTTAAAGCTTAAGCGAATAGAATGATTTGGCGGAAGGTAGATTTCCTTTTCTAATTTTCCAGAAAATTCCGTTCTTGCGCTACCAAAGGCAAACCGATATAAAGTTTTACCCGCATTTCTCGGCATTCTATATTCATAACCTTCTAAAAACACAAAACGTATATCGGACCTAATCAAATATGGTAACTCTTCAGGTTTTTGATAATAAGCGCTCCAATAATCCTCGTTTGGGTTAACAGCTGAAGGCAAAGCTAATAATGGATTTGTATCTCCCAAAAAGACAAATAAGTGATATGTAAATAAGTCATCATTGAGACGATTTTCGTTTATTTCCTTCGGCATAAATCCAAATTTGATGTAAGTATTTTGGAAATTTTCAATATCTTTATGTCGATAATAGGTTTCAAAGCCATAACGCATCCCAATGCAACTTTGAAGAAAAAGAATTACTATTAATATCTTATAATACAAAGATCGCATATTATAAACTACCGCCACAAGCATCGTGTGCTTTATCAGCTACTGAATAAATTAGAACTACGCCGGGAAATTGTAAACCAATTATACCTGCCGCAGCGCTGCCCCAATTCTCAGTCCCTAAATCATATAATATTCCTATATATCCGAAATATTCTATTCCTTTCACAATACCAAATTGAGTTGGAGTAATTGGAAACAAATTACTTAGCGAAGGCGCTAACCAAGGCATTTATATCAATGCAAATGCAGCTGTCATTGTCGTAACCTACCCAACTGATGTGTAACAAAACGCAGTCCGATCATACTTCTCTTTCCAACAAATCAGCTTGTAAGAGAATCACCTCTATTTATTTCACCATAAAGTTCTTAGGTCATTTTACATTCACAGCTCCGGATTGTGTTACTCCAGCTGTCCTGTTCTTACTTTCGTCTGCCGCCATTACTACAACGCCTCAAGGAGCAGGGTTTAAAAATAAGAATCCCAGTGCCAGAACCAATGTCATGTTGGCTCCCGATTCCCAAAGTTGTATCATCTACCTAAGAAATTAACCCCAATCCGATACCAACCAAAGCAAGAATATACAAGAAAGCCGGAATTCTCCCAGCTCTATCTCAACGAATATTGTTTCTTCAAGAACCTGAAAGTATTTGGAGTAGATGCGTTAGCTAAGAGCAGGAGGGAGAAGTTAGGGATTGTTGAGGTCTATTATGGTTCCGAATCAGAGAGAACCGAGAAGGCAAAAAATTTCGATCCAACCCTGAAAAACGAAATTAGTAAGAGCGAAGCTACTAATTTCGTTTTTCACTTAGCTAAATCACAAAATGTGCGGATTGTCAAAGATAAATTACTACCTATTTAACACTCGTAATCCGAACCGAGGACCACCTTTCTTCCAATCCAGAACCGCCCTCCCCTACACCATAATTAGAAAAACAGAAAATAGAAACCTCTTCCCAACACCCCTACCTAAACACCACAATCCAGCGCTCAACACTGACTACTTCACAGAAATAACCAAGAAGATCCTAAATGACTTCTATCCAAAACACTGTCCAAATCCTGAATGCAATAATAGAGTCTTAGACAAAGAGATCTCAACAAGACCAGATCTAATTAGATGCTCTCAATGTAGGTATCTAACTTCAAGACTAAGCTACACTCCACTTCATCATTTCAAACTACCAATATGGATGTTTGGATATGTCCTCTACGAATCCCTAATCCAATACCCAAAGGTAGTAACAGCAACAGAACTAAGTAAGAGATTAAAGATAGGATATAATGCAGCGAGCTTACTAAAGAGAAGATTCCAACTCTTTGCATCAGACCAATTGCCAAAGTATAAGAAGTTAACCTACGAAGTTCTAAACGATCAGTTCAAGGACTTCCTACTCCCTCCAAATGAGAATAGAGACATTACCAAGATTATGGCAAAGAAGCCTTATACTTGCGTAGACACTGTTGTATTATATTCAGCAGGTGAAAGAGCAAGCCAAGGCAGGAAACGATACAGACATAGTGGTCAAACCGCTTCTATATACCTTTCAGAGAAATTAGGAGGGAGGCAAGTCGGAACTTTAGTCCAGACTATAGCAATAAAGCAAGGACCAGTATTCTTCTCATCAGTAGCTAATCAGAAAGCAGATACACTTGGACCTTTAATTAAAGAACATCTACCTACTTCTACTCCCCTTTTTACAGACCAAGGATACCCATGGCTTTGGGGAATATACAAGAACCACAGATCAGTTAATCACTCTGCAAGATCAAAGGATAATCGATTCAGATTCGCTCGCAATCGTTGGAGTAAGAATGGAGTTCATAATCAAGTAGCAGAAGGTAACCATAGAGTTCTAAAAACTGCCTTTGCTGCTTACGGATATATAAAACCAAAATATTCGCAAATGTATCTAAATGAGTTTAGCTTCATTAAGAATGCTAATGTGTTCGGACTTGATGTGTTGGTTGAGTCGTGTGTTAGTGATGATGCCAACAATGGAATGAGGTGTAGAGATAGGGATGCTTTTGCTGTCAATCCGAGAGCGCGACAGAGGGAGGCGGTTCGGATTGAGAGGAAAGGATTACTACCTATCCCCTGTTACCATTTCTCACAAATCGCGCGCGAGCAACCCCCGCTGTCGAGAAGCGGAATTTAGATTCCGGTAAAAGATCATCTTCCAAAACCTCTAGCAAATTCAAGCATGCAGGAATTAATATTCCATTCTTCGAACAGATCACCAAGAAGATCCTGAATGATTTTTACAAAAAGTTTTGTCCTCATTGCGAAGACCAAATTCTGGATAAAGAAATCTCAACTAGACCGGATGTGATTCGTTGTAGAGTTTGTCATTACCAAACTTCCAGACTCTCATCCACTCCCCTTCAACAATTCAAACTTCCACTTTGGATGTTTGGATATGTATTTCACGAATCTTTCATCCAACATCCAAAAGTTCTCACTTCAACAGAGATCACAAAGAGATTAGGAATCTCATATAAGGCAGCTTTACTCCTCAAAAGAAGATTCCAAATATTTGCATCCGAACAATTGGAAATATATAAACGAATTACATTCAAACTCTTAGAAGATGAATTTCGAGACTTTAACCTTCCTCCAAATGAGAATACGGATATAACAAAGAAAATGGCAAAGCGTTCGTATATTTGCGCAGATACAGCCGTTTTGTATTCCGCATCTGCCAGAGCAAATAAAGGAAGAAAACGGTTCCGTCACAGTGGAGCAACTGCTTCCATATACCTCTCAGATAAACTTGGTGGAAAACAAATTGGAACCTTAGTTCATACAATCGCAGTAAAGCGTGGGCCAGTATTCTTTCACTCGGTTCCAAATCAAAAAGCAAATACTCTCGGACCAATCATCAAAGAACATTTGCCAATTCGAACTCCACTATTCACGGACCAAGGATACCGTTGGCTTTGGGGAATATACAGAAATCATAGATCGGTAAATCATAATGCAAAATCGAAAAAAGGAAGGTATCGCTGGGCCAGGAATAGATGGAGCAAATACGGAGTGCATTCTCAGGTAGCAGAAGGAAACCAGAGATTACTCAAAACTTCCTTTGGTGCATATTGCTATACAACACCAGAATACTCGACCTTGTATCTGAATGAATTCGCGTTTCTCAAGAACGCAAAAGTCCTCGGACTCGACATTCTAATTCAAGATGGAGCCGAAGACTCTGTGGGGATTGGAGCTATGTTATATGGACCTTCAAAAACCTCGCGCGCGCGTAACAAATCTCTACAACCATCGATCGACAAGTTTCGTTACTCAGAGACAAACGAATCTGTCTCAGAAGAAAGTATCATTGAATCTGGTTATGCATTATTAAACTCGAAGTCTGCAATCGAAAAGGCAAAAGTAAAATTATCCAAGGAGATGCTCTCTCATAACCAATTCTGGAACGAGAAAAAAGGAACTTATTCGCAAAGAAGACGAGAACTCGAACACCAAAAATTGGCTAATAAAATCTGGAATATGATAATCGAAAAAAAGGAAAAAGGATCTCATATTTCTGTTTCTGATTTATGCACTTCTTTGCGAATCCGAAAAGTTACTGCCAATCATATTCTTAAAAAGTGGATTAAATTGAAATTAATCGAAAAGAGACGTAAAGGCCAAGCTTGGTATGATAGGACGATTGATTTTTATATAAAACCAAAAGCAAACGATTTACCTTTTTTATTATATACGAAGTTCAAAAAGAAAGTCGAAAAGAATTCCAAAGTGAAGGGGCGAAATGCCTAATGAATATAAATTCAACGCTAAGGATTTTTACAGAATACTAGACACACAAGAAAAACAATGCCGATTGACTGGAAGAGAATTAACTCCAGAAAATACAAACGCTGAACATATCCTACCTCTGCGAAAAGGAGGTCGTCATGAATTTAAAAATATCTGTCTTATTGTCGAACCTCTCTCAAAGTTAAAACGTTATTATACCGAAGAAGAAATCATCCACTTAGCAGCAGACATTATCGAATTCAATGGAAGTAAATTTGGCTATCGACTTTCTAAAACGAAAAAGCGATGAAACTGGTTTTCCGACTTGGTTGGCAAAAACGATTTCAGTTAATATAAATAAGAAATCCCTCCTTTTCCTCAAGGAGCCAATAATATTTCCAAAGTGGACATCTTGGGCAAAATGTTCTGCCCGATCTAAGCAAAACTTCCATACTTATCTGTCCAGAAGACAGCCTGTCGTAAGTTTACATTTGAATCCAAACTGGAAATACAGATGTATAGAAGAAAAATACAAGCTTGAAAAGTATTTTCAGAAATCTAAAGAATCAGGCAAAGAGGATTACGTAATTTGGTTATTAAATCGAATGACCAAGAATCAAAAAGAATATGATTCAATTAGTAAAACTTTCCTGAGATTAACGCACTTCGAAACGACAAAACTAAACCTTTTTCAAAAGAGCTTTCGAAACGCGGATCGAAATATCAAAGCGACTAAATGGTCAGTCGCTGCTCGTAGAAACTATTTACGAATGATGAGAACCGATTTTCCAGACTTAGTTAGAGGTTATTCCAGATGGGAGCTTTGCTTTACGCACTGTAAGAAAGCGATCTATGGCATTGCGGAATCAGAATGGTATAAGGCATTTCAGAAATGTGAAACTATCATAGAAAGAAAAATAATAAACAATCACATCCTATAAAGGTCTCTTGACAGTAATATCAATTACGTTATCTTCTTCCTGCTCAAAGAAATCTTCACTTAAGCCAAGTAATTCAATTACTGTTCCTTCATCAAATGCCAATAAATCAAGCAAATCCCTCTTACTCATTCCGGCATTTGAAACTAACAATTCCATAGTTTTTCGTAGCAAAAGCGGTTCTTCTAGGGGCAGTAATTCATCTAATTCTTCCTTCGTTCGCTTAGCAGAATTCAAACGATAGAAATACTTCAATTGCGACTCAGAAAGAAGCCCTAAATCTCGGGCCCGCATCATCATGGCCTGCTTAGATACTTTCCACCTTTCCTTCAAGTGTACTAAAAATTCGTTATTGGTACTAAGCAATTCTCTAGAAAAAGTTTGCATCGGCATCAGAAAAGCTGCTCCGAAACGGAAAGCCTGTGTTTCAATTTTCTTATGACTTACAGGGTCTTTCTGATCGTCTTCTGTAATATTACGGTGTAAAACTAAATGTGCTAATTCATGAGCGGCGTCTAAGCGAGACCTCACACACGTTGTATCAGAATTTCCTAATATTATGTAAGCGTCTTCGCCTATTTTAATAGAAAAAGCATCTACGCGATCATCAAAAGCAAATCTGGAAACAAATATTCCATTGTTTTCCAGAAGACGGACCATATTGCTAATAGGCCCCAAACCTAAATTCCAGAATTTTCGTAATTCTAATGCATAACCCTCAATTTCATCATCCAAATCACGAAAGTCATCAGGAAGATCAAAGTTTGGTAAATTTAATTTAGGAAAATTAACATAGGTCTTCAAAGTTCGAACTGAATCAGCTAACCAATACGATTTTGTTTTAACTTCTTCACGAGCGGATTTCGTAGCAGCCGCGAATTTTCGAAAATTCGGAACACCAACTTCATTAACTGAGAAAGAACGTTCCTTGGTAAAAAACTGAGAAGGAAGGCGCAATACTTGAAGTAAACGTATTATCTTTTCAGGACTCGGTTGAACAATTCCGGCTTCATATTGAGAGACTGCCTGTTTAGTTACCCCAAGTAGACCAGCAATATTAGTTAGAGTAAACTCTCTAATTTCCCGAGCTTCCTTTAAACGGAAACCTAAGAATTTACCTTTCATTCTGCTAGTTTAATCTGTTCTATAAAGTTTTTCAACTCAATTGCGATTTCTTGATCTGTATTTTCAGAAGGTACAACTTCCTCGCCTACTGCACGTTTGGCGAAGGGCATTAAATCAAAAGTAATATGGCCACCCTCTCTAAGCGGAAACTTTAAATTTACAAAATCGACCGAATCCAGGTTTTCACCGCCATAAGTTAAAATCATATATTGACGATCTAACTGTTCTACTCGCGAAGTAATATCCTCAAAAGGAAGCATCGGATTTTGTTCAATTAGCTCTGTTCTGAAAATAGCGTCCCTCGGCAAATCATTACTACCCTTTACGTGACTTGCAGTAAGAAGATTGTCTCCAAAGGTTAGTTCAACGTGCCGAGAATTTCCACTCTTATTAAGCTCGATATTAGCTTTAAAACTCGTATCCTCGTTCGCTAAGATAAATAAACAAAAATCTACCGCGATTCTTCGTATATATGGGTAGATGTCTTTCGCTATGTCATTCTGGAATAATATATGCGACTTACTAACCGCTTCGAGAATCCTTTTTGCTCGAAAAGGAATATTAGCTAATTGCTCTTTTACTTCCTTTGGAATCTGTTCAAAAATGCTTTCTCGAAAGGTCTTCATACTTAAAGTATTACGCATTTTTTTGAAAAAAAGTCAAGTATTTTACTTTTTAAGCTTCCATTTCTAAAGGAGAGTGGTATACTTAGACCGAGCAAATGAGGCAAAAATAAGATATATGAATGGCATTAATCTACACCAAATAGACCAAACTGGCTTTATTGTAAGTCGAACGAAAGATGGCCTTTTCACACATACCGCCATTATTGTTGGCAAAGACGACCGAGGAACCGTTTGGTTAATTGAAAACGACAATCCTTCAGGCGTTCGATGGACCACTCTTGACACCTTCGCATCTAAGCAGCAAATCAAAATTACTCGCCCACGCCTGCGTCCCGACTTCACAGTTCAACGTGCCGTTTCTCAATTAGGCAAACCATACAGCCTTTTTTCTCACAATTGCCAGCACTTTACTAGTTGGGCTGCGAACGGGAAAGCATCATCGCCTGATTTAGCAAATTGGACGTTTATTGGAATAATGATTGCGGGCAGCTTAGCTGTTTCTAACTCGAAACATTCATAATTAGAAATCGCAAACAAAATCAACCTCCATATTCAGCGAACTAAATGTTTAAATGAATTAGCCTGAAATAGACACATTATAAATTTTTAATAGGTTAAAAATAGCAAATGATTTTATCAGATAGTGAAACAGATATAGATCTACTAAATAATGAAGCCATTGCCAAAACTATTATTGATTTAATAAGCGAGAGGACGGAACAACCAGTCACGATCGGTATTCATGGAGATTGGGGAGCAGGTAAATCAAGTATTTTAGAAATGATCGATTCATATCTGAAAGAGACGCCGGATATCATATGTATTAAATTCAATGGCTGGAGATTTCAAGGGTTTGAGGATGCAAAAATTGCGTTAATCGAAGGCATAGTTTCTGATTTAATTGAAAAGCGCTCCTTGATGACGAAAGCTGGAGATCTAGTTAAGGAAATTTTTCAAAAGATTAACTGGCTAAAAATTGCTAAAAAAGCCGGTGGATTAGCCTTTTCAGCTTACACAGGACTCCCCACCTTTGAACAAATAAATTCTATTAAACAAGGAATTCAAAATTTAATAGATAACCCGCAAAATACAACACTGAAACTAGCCAGCAATGAACTAAGTAAAATTGAGCTATTGTCGAAGGCTGAAGGTAAAAATTTAATTAAAGAATATTCAGAATTTCAGAAAAAATTCGATGAACTTTTGGATAAAGCTGAAGTTAAACAACTTGTTGTTCTCATTGATGATTTAGACCGTTGCCTTCCTGAAACGGCAATTGAAATATTAGAAGCGATTAGACTATTTCTCTTTACTCGTAAAACTGCATTTATCGTTGCAGCTGATGAAGCAATGATCGAATACGCAGTTCGCAAACATTTCCCAGATCTGCCAGAAAGTTCAACCTCACAAACTTATGCGCGTAAATACCTCGAGAAGCTTATCCAAATCCCTTTTCGAATTCCGGCGCTTGGGGAACCTGAAACAAAAATTTACGTTAAACTATTGCTAATTGGGGCTGAAATCGGGGACAACTCAACTGAATTTAGAGCTCTGGTGAAATATGCGCGCGAAAAACTAATCAGACCTTGGATAGCTGGATCATTAGAGACTACTGAAATTCAACAAATCCTTCAAGATAAGTATCCTAAAGTTCAATCCGCTCTTTTTCTAAGTGATCAGATCGGGCCGATACTCTCAAGTGGAGCAAAAGGGAATCCAAGGCAAATTAAAAGATTTTTAAACACTTTGATTTTAAGAAACAAAACTGCAAATGCCCGTGGTTTTGCGGAAGATATTGAATTACCGATTCTGGCAAAACTTATGTTAGCTGAGAGATTCATTCCTAATTTTTTTGACCAGATTGCCAGTCTAGCAGCATCCTCAGCACAAGGAAGATGCATAGAACTACATCATCTCGAAACCCACCTCAATAACCCTTCCGACAAATCTAAACCCAAGAAAAAAAGCGTTGCGAGCTATGTGGAGGATATTGGTGCCAAGGAAAATGACTCCCAACAATTGCTTGAATGGAAAAATTCCGCTACAATTCGTGAATGGGCCAAAGTCCAACCTTTCATTGGAGAAAAAGATCTCAGACCTTATCTTTTTATTGCAAAAGACAGAAAAGACTACTTTGGCACCAATTCAGCTTTGGGTCATTTGATCACCCTTGCAGAGAAACTATTAGAATCAAAATTTATAATTCAAAGCTTCAGTTTAAAATTAAACGAATTAAATCCTAATGAAGCTTCGGAAGTCTTTGAACTCTTAATCACGAGAATTGTTGGTTCAAATAACTTCCAAACTTTACCAAAAGGTGTGGAAGGTCTTTCAATTTTAGTTAAAAACCATCCGCAACTCCAACCAGCACTGCTGGATTTTTTAGAAAACTTGCAGGTCGATAAATTAGGTCCTTGGGTATGTTCAGGTTGGTCGGAAGCAATTGTTGATCATGCACAGCTTGCTAGATTCAAGGTTTTACTTAGTCAATGGAGTAAAAACGGAAGTTCAATGCTCAAAACAACAGCCAAATCTACTTTAGCTTCATACCAAACGGGAGATTGATCGATGGGAACTTCAAGTTCAAATTCAGGAACTAATGGAAATACACCAATAATACCTTCTTGGGTTGATACCCCTTCAGATAAAAAAGAAACAGTTCCTCCAAGCAAAAAACGAGAAGAATCCTCTCCATCCCCAAAAAGACCGACGATCCCAGAAAAAGGAGATAAAAACCGTTTCCAAGGAGCGCGTAAGTTATTTTCACAATATGCGAGCAGTAACGGTTCAGACAAACGAAGCTTAAAGGGTTCGATTTCTAAATATGTTACACATAGTTTAGGTGGCTCGAAAAACGCATCCAAAAGGATGGGCATTTCAAAAACCGCAAGCGTAAATCTATTAAATTTTCTCTCTACTGCTTCCTCCCAAGGCTTTGAAAAGGCTTTAGACTCCATTGGGCTACCCAATTTAGCAGGAAAGCCGATAGATGATATTTTCATCGGTTTGATAGATCATATCTGTCCATCTGATGGAGCTGTAGATATCGGAATCACTCGAGATGCTTATATTAAAACTGTTGCCGACCTTGCATCGGCAGACGTAGGAAGCTTAAATAGTTTATCAGAAGAACAAGTCAAAACCGTCTTTGAAATTTTTGCCACATACACAATTGAAGCAAGAATTTGTAATGATATAGGAACGAAATCAATATCATTACCAACCAATGTCGATAGTATCGTCAAGGTACAAAATCAATTGCGTGATTTTATTAAAGGGGCAGTGGCAGATGCAATCAACCGGGAATTCAAAAAGGGAAAAGGCCTGACTCAAAAGAAAACGCGAAGCTTTGTAGACAAAGTCTACCGACAAGCATTTAGCATCTTAGAAGTATTAGGAAACGAAGAATGAATAGACATCTGATTGTGGGAAGATTTGGACTTAGCGATAACATTCAATTAGAAAAGGATAATGATGAAGTTATCAATTACTTAGATTTCATTATTGAAAATGGCAAACTAACCCCCTGGTTAGAAACCACATTAAGGAGGCTGAATGATCTTAAGCTACAACCATCCAATCTTGGATTCGACTTATTAATAATTGCTAGCCATGTGAATTTAGCAGACACTCACATTTCCAGAATGAAAGATTCGCAAGATTCTTGGACAAGAGAAATTAGATTAGTAATCCCAGTAAGCGATCCAATCAAGTGGAGAAGATCAGCAACGACAATTGAAAAAATGTTAAATTTCTTAACTGGCGATATATGGGTTATTAATTTTCGGAAAAGGCCGCAAGAAATTCAAGCAATATTAACTATAAAAAATAAACCAGAAAATCCGAAATTTGACAGGCTATCTTTATTTTCCGGAGGGTTAGATAGCCTAATTGGCGCGATAGATTTATTAGAACAAGGAAATAATCCTTTATTCATCAGCTACCTAGGAGACGGCTCAGTTAGTTCCCCACAGAACAAATTATTTTCATTACTAAAAAAAGAATACCCGAAAAGAAATTTTGAAAGATTCAAAATTGGCATCGAATTTCCTAAAGAGGTCATTAAAGAAAGCGCACATGAAAACACTTCCAGAGGTCGATCTTTTCATTTTATTGCAATTGCTATTTTGGCCGGGACTGCTTTTTCAGACAGATTCTTACTAAATATTCCGGAAAATGGACTCATTGCTCTCAATGTTCCATTAGATAATCTTCGGCTTGGCTCACTTAGTACTCGTACAACGCATCCCTATTATCTTTCTCTATGGAATACATTGTTATCCGAACTTCAAATAGACGGGCGACTTGAAAATCCATATTGGAAAAAAACAAAAGGTAATATGATTAAAGGATGTTCAAATATCAATTTTCTAAAAAAATCATATGTGAAATCCATGTCATGCGCAGCTCCAACTAAGCTCCGTTGGTTCGGGTTTACTACACAACATTGTGGCTACTGTCTGCCTTGCATTATTCGCAAAGCCTCACTTAACTTCGGTTTAGGAAAAGGAATCGATAAAACCAAATATTGGAAAAAAGATCTAAAACGGCTGGTCTCGGAAAATAATATAACGACAGTACAACAAATTCGATCTTTTCAGTATGCGTTAAACGTAATTAGCAAAAATCCAAAAATATCGAAATATTTAATTCACTTACCCGGACCACTCCCCGCTTTCAAAGAAGAGGACTTAAAATCATTAGAAGATGTTTATTGGAGCGGACTAAAAGAAATTGCAATCTTGTTATAATATTTTTATATAAATAACTAAATGGAAAGCGAATTTGTAGATTTCCACTGTCATCTCGATTTGTTTAAAGATTTTGAATTGATTGTAAAACAAACTGAAGAAGCGAAAGTCCATACTTTAACAGTTACTACCACTCCGAAAGCATGGTCTAAAAATCGAGATTTAACGAAGAATTTAAAATATGTTCAGGCGGCCTTAGGTCTCCATCCACAGATTATATCAGAAAGATCTCATGAAATTGAAATCTGGAATGAATTCCAGAAAGAAACACGCTTCATCGGAGAAATAGGTCTAGATAGAGGACCAATGCACCTTTCTTCAATTGAATTACAAAAAGTAATCCTCAAAAGAATTCTTATTGCCTGCGCGAAGAGTGGGGATAAAATCCTCTCGTTGCATAGCGTTCAGGCAAGCCAGTTATTATTGGAGATGCTTGAAGAATTTTTTCCTTATAGAAAGGGAAAGATTATTTTGCATTGGTTTATCGGAAACAAGAATCAAATAGAAAAGGCATTACGTTTAAATTGTTTCTTTTCTATAAATCGCCAAATGCTGAACTCAAAAAGAGGCACCCAAATTGCAGGCGTATTACCAAGCGATAGAATACTTACAGAAACGGATGGCCCATTCATTTATAGAGGAAATGCACCTTATAAGCCCTGGGATGTTGAAGATACTGTAAAAAAACTTTCCCAAATTAGAGATATTGAATTCTCCGAACTAAAAATGATTATTCGACGCAATCTAGATACTCTTTTGCAATAAATCCAATATTACCTCTTCAATGTCCGCTTTCGAGCAAGACTCGGACATTGAAAATCTCCTAAAATTAAAGAATCAGTTCTTTCCACCACAAACTTTGGGAACCTTGGCATCGCAAGTATAAATCCCCAGCAAATAGACATCGCATGTTGCAGCCGGGTCACTCAATTGTAAGGTTTTGCACGCTTGAATATTCGCCAGCGCACAGATATTTCTTTCTTTCTTTTCTTTATCGCAATCATAATAATAAAAATTACATGAATATAAAGCACACAGCAATAAAACTAAACCAAATATTTTCATCTTCAACCTATACATTCAAATTTCCTGAAATCATTATAACATCTTTTTATAATTTTTTATAAACCCATTCTGGTACAAATAGGTGAAAACATATATTTTATTTACCTGGTGCCGAATTTCAAACGTATTCTTTCCTTCTATATTTAGCTTAGTAGGAACGACCGACACATATCTACTGCAAGGAATAACTCCGGCCGCCTTTCCTTTATTAACGTATTCTTCGGCAGGAATACGTGGAAAGAATCTCCTTTTCCCTGTTCCTAACATTCTATACGGATAAGGAAAATCGTATGATGCCAAAAGGGTTATCGGCTTGCCATTCAAATTGAAAGAATATTGCTTTGTATGTTTCTCGTGTGATCCGCAGATTTCCCAGAGAAGATAATCCACTTCTTTCCCGTATGCTTTTGGATCATCATAAAACGTTAGATCTTTATTATTTTGATCGATGAGAATCGTCGACAACTGGTCATTGTCAATAAAAAAAGCTGTTGCCGAATAACTCAATCCATTCGAAAGCATTGAATCAAAATATTCAGTTTCTCCATTATTAAACAATTGATACTGACTGCTAATTCCTTGAGAGATTAAGTCATAATCTCTCAATACTGAAGAGCAACTCACAAAAGTTATAATAACAAAAGTGCCGATAGACAGTTTCATGATTTTTAATTCCAACTTAAGGGCAATCTAATCCCTCTGTATGTTGCTTTCCATCTCCCCCTTCTTCATCACCACCTCGTCCTTCATACGTGTTGCAACCTTGCCCATAAGGAACTATTAAGTAATAATCAAGTCCAGGTATCCCGGTAGAAGCCGTAAAACTAAACATAAAAGTCGGTGGAGAAATTTCCACGTCGCAATGCGGAACAGGACCATTCGAACTTCCACCACAACTAATTGACATTTCACCTTTAATGAAAAGTCGTAATTTTACATTTCCAAGCTGTTTCTGAAGATACTTAAATATTTGATGACCTTGCGTTGCCCCGTATATCGCTCCAGCCGTTCCGCCAAGAGCGGCTCCTGCTATTGCACCAAACGGTCCTCCAACGACAGCCCCCGCTAAAAATCCTGCGATTGATCCGGCAACTATTCCAAGACCAATCCCTATAACCGCCGAAGCCGCAATTGAGGCTCCCTTCTCGAAATTAGCGATCCTAGTAGAATTTACGAAGGTAGACCTCTTTAAGCCGTTTGAAATTCCTGTCCAAGAAATCTTATTTAATCCGAGATTTACAGAATTTAATCTAGTAAATTTAGCAAACGTTAATTTCTTAAGCCAACCTGTAGCACTTCCCAAAGCACTGCTAAGCCAGCTATGCCCATTAGGGTCTATACGATTGATAGGATTCCCCCCTACCAACATATATCTATTCAATCCATTTAGTCCTTTGTCGGATTGATCGTCCGCTTGAATGAATCTACCTAACAAAGAATCGTAATATCTAGATTTATAATAGTACAACCCAGTATCTCCATCTGAAATTTGCCCGGAGTATTTATATCTAAAAATATCCGGCCCTGAAGATTGCGTGTAATTAATTTCTCCGTAAGGTTTATAACTCACAGAGCTAACTCCACTTTGTCCTGGACCAGGAACTTGATTTCCATGACCATCGGTAAGCATTGTCGTAGAGCCTAAATGATCGGTCTGGTAAAAATAAGTTCCCACAGCAGGAACACCTGCATTAGAATTTCTTCCTGGAGCTATCGGTGAAACGTCTTCATTAGAAGATTGATTCGTAATCAAATACCAAGGTGCTGAATAACCGCCTTGTCTTAAAATCCAATTACAATCTTCCAATATGAATATCGAAAAAACGGAGATCAACAAAACCGGCGTGCTGAATCCCAATAGTTTCATTCGAGTTAAAATCTCGTTTCCCTTCAAAATCAAAGGATAGGAGATATATAACAAAAATAATATGAAGAAGATATAGCTAACTCTGGAATAAACGGTTGGAATTCCTGAATGAAAGTATCTTGAATACGAAAAGAAATCAGAAATTGGAGAAATAAATCGATTCTTCCAGTATTCTCCACAATCGATTCCTACCCCTGAACAAGGCTGAAGTTTATCTAATAAGCTACCATTGCCACTTAATAAATTCGAGTTCACAGAATGAATGTTAAAGCTTTCTCGAAGAGTTACATTTTCCCTAGTGATCTGTGTTAGAATTTCTCCTTGGAAACCTTTGATATATAAAGTGTGCTTAGAAGATACTCCGGGAGCTTTTACTATTTCGTATAAATCATCGAAATAGTAAGTTATCATATGTGCTTTTTCATTCTTAGCCTTAAGTCTATTTCCAGCATAATCATAAGTATAAGAAATCCGATCCCCGTCAGCTAAATTCGCCTCGATCATCCTGCCGTAACTATCGTAACGCAGAGTATCCCCATTTCGAGAAATCATATTTCCTGAATCATCATACGAATATAAAGTCTCACCAGCATTTGGGCTATAGACTCTCGTCACTGCATTTGCATGATTGGAATCCGAATAACCGAAATTGTATTCCCCTTTTTGCAAAAGGTTACCGTCGTCTCCATACACATATTTTTCCGAACCATAACTACCAAGCGCTTGAATTACTCGATTATAATTATCGTAAGAAAATTTTTGATTATTAATGGACTTATAGTTGTCATTGATTGCAGTAATATTTCCAACTCCATCATAAGCATAACTTAAATCGGAAAGAACCGAATTGTTTTCCTTTTTGGATATTAATTGAGTAGTTCTAAAATTGACGGAGTTAACAATTGTATCGGTAACAACCCCATTGCCTAAAGTTTTTCTAAATGTAGGGTTACCATCTATGAAGATCGGACCTTCATATTGAGCGACTGTAATACCGTTTTTAGTTCCATCCACATAATCCATTGTTACTTCTTTGAGATTTCCGTTGGCCGAATACTCATTATGGACCTTGGTTCCATCCGGATAGGTAAAAACAGTAGAGCGTCCTAAAGAATCATAATCGATCGCATAGAACAAAGGAAGTCCATCTATAACCTTCCTTTGTAAGACAGGCTTGCCCTGTAAATTATAAGAGAACTCGGTGGTTCCCGATTCGTCGGTTATCTTACTCAAATATCCGATAGAATTCGGTATTGAGTTATCGTCATAAGAATAACGAACCGGTAACTCACCACCACTTGGGGTTGTGCTTAAAACTCTTCCGATAGCATCGTAAGTATGACTTAGACTTTTTCCTCTTGCATCGGTTTGCTTTATTATCCTTCCTGCTTTATCGTAGATAAAGCTTAAATTCCCGGTATTTTGATCGCTTACGGAAACCCTACGACCTCCAAGGTCATAAACAAAATTTGTCGTTCTACCTAATGGATCGATAATCGAAGATGGCTGCCCATTAGGAGCATAGTTAGTTAATATCGTTTTTCCGTTCTGTGATTTGGATATAACTTGGCCTAATTCATTCTTTGTCTCAGAAATTGAATCTACTTTTCCGTCAGGATACTGAACCTCTGTTACAGTAGTCAGACCGTTATATGTAACCTTCGAAATTATATTACCCCCTAAGTCAGGTGCAATACTTCCGGTAACCCTATTATCAGGATCATCATATTGATAATTGATCCAGAATGGAGAAAGATTATTAAAATAAGGTTTAGACTTCTTAGAAACTACTCCTTTTGAGTAGTCATATACGGTATCTTCAATTAGCGTAATTCCGCTTGTTGCAGTATCAGAAATAGTTTTAATAACTTTTCCAAAAGGATCAACATATTGAATTATTCTTGTTTCTACGTTGCTTGAGGTATCCCTAATAATTTTGGTAATTGATTCGTTACTGGAAAGATCATTCAAATTATATTTTCCAGTATTCGCATATTCGTACGATTCATTCCATTCTGAGTTACCTGGGAACGTTATCGTTAATAACTTTCCAAAAACATCATAGGTTTTCTTAATACTTCCCCCGTTAGGATCGATTTTAGAAACTTCCACTCCAAGAGAGGTTTCATATTCAATTTTAGTAACATGTCCTAATGGATTTGTTTTTTGAATGGGAAACAAATTAAGAACAGGATCGTATGCAAAGGTCGTAGCAAATCCGAGCGGGTCCGTGATAGTAATTGGATTACCAAAAGTATCATAAGCGAAACTGATAGACTGCTCGGCATTGGTTCCGGCAAACTGCGTCAAAGAGTCCACTCTATCTTGAGTATAAGATACAAGTTGATCTTGCACGAGCGTATTATTGATAAGCTTCTTAGATCTGGTAACTCTTCCGATTCTCCAATTTCCTATATCGTGAGTATAAGTAATCACCCTAACCGACGAATAGTCTCCGGATGTCTCAGTTTGAGTTTTTGGAAAACCGTAAGTATCATAACTAAGTTCTTCATTTTTACTTATTTCCAAAATCCCGTTATGATAAGAGCTTTTTGAAATATTGCTATAAACCGCCAACTCTGTTCCGAATGGATTCGGGAATTGAAATCCACTGTAAACGGTTTGCTGCATTAACTTTCCGGAAGAATTATAATTACTTGAAATGATTGGAATTCCGGCTAATCTATAGTCAGCTTGGTTATATTCCGTTAATTCATAGAAGCCTGATTCAGTATCAGTCTCCTTAACGCTAGCAAAACCCAAACTCCTTATAAGTTCCCTTGAACCAATATAGATTCTTGCGTTCTTATATTCAAAATTTTCCCCCATTAAGATCCCGGAACCCAAATCTGTAGTGATGCTCTTTACAATATAAGAATTGCTTGTATCCGGTAAGTTTGGATAGTCCCCGCTTCCCACTTGTATCGCTCCGGAATGCAATTGCTTCGTCGTATATTCTGCGGTTGCAGTCTGCGACCCATTCGTTATGGAAAGGAGATCATCTTCATCGGAAAGTTTAGGATTCGCGGTTCGAGCAATCACATGTCCTTGAGTCTTATCTTGCCATAACTTAATAAGTAGAGCATCTTTCGACCCGTCCCCGTTCAAATCCTGAATGATGAACTGCCCCTGATCCGCTTTATATACTCCGTTTGTTGTTTGTTCGTTTAGTGTAAATTGTCCGAAATTGAAATTAGCATTGTACGTTAAAGCTCCACTCCCGTTCGAAAGATACGTTTCTACCGTTTGAGTCGCCTTATTGTACAATACCAGGTCCTCCAATCCGTCCGAATTTACATCAGAAAAATTGAATTGACTGACCTTAGAACCGTCTGTCGCATTTAAAGTGCTTACAACCTGGCCCGAGAATCCATTGTTCGTATTCAAAGAAACCTTAATTTGGTTTCCCACAATGGTAATGAAGTCTGGAAGCCCATCCGAATTAACATCTCCAAAAAAGCTCCTGAGTCGATCTGCGCTGGTTCCTAAATCATACTGGATTGTATTGGAGGTCTTGGAAGTAAGATTAAACGAAGTCACATCCAATCTATAACGAATTGTTCCGTTAGCACTAGCATTCAGAGCATTCAGTTGGTTCTGGAGATTTGTTTGAGTTGTAGTAATCGGACCTATCAAACTAGCATATATCACTTGTAAATCGTTTAACAGAGTATTGGAAGATGGAATTAAAGTTCCAGTTCTTGCAGCCTGCAATTGTGTAATATCGATATAGTTCGGATCAGCTTGAATGCAGGCGATATTCTCTCCTGAACTATTTGGGACTAACACTATATCATCAATAGAATATCCTAACTCAGAATTTGAGATGTAGTTGCTACATCCCTTTAAATAATAATCGATTAAAGAATAGAAATCCGAATTCGATACACTACTTGCTCCGCTAACCAAAATCGAGTTTAGCGTGTCTTCCTTAGTGTGGAATTCATTCGTAACTGTTTCCGCTTGTTCATTTGCATCCAGTAATTGATTATTGATCGCAGTATATTGAGGGTTTTGACTGTACTGCACCAAACGAACATATTCAGATTTCCCGTCAGCATCTAAATCGATGAAGTCATTTATAAAATAACTGGAAGTGCCTGTAACCTGGATTGCATTGGAAAAACTTCCTTTCTGATTTAGATATATATTAAATTTGCTTCCGTCATAATGTATAAAGTCAACTAAGTTGTCCGAATTCATATCTGCAAACCAATCGGTTTGAGCTTTGTCGGAAGTCATACGCTTCGGATTAGAACTGGAATATTCGTAAAAATAAGAATATGGTTTAAAAGTCTGCATATTTCGATTAGCGGCAGGGATGGCTACGTTTGAGAAGCTTACCGGCTCACTGAATGAATCCGACTTAGAATAAATAACACTTAATTTGCCTCCAGTTTCATAGACAAAATCGGTTCTTCCATCCCCGTCCAAATCCGCTACCTGAAAGAAAGTGTTATAATGCAGAGGAAGGACTGGGCTTAGAAAACTACCATTCGGATCTACATTTCCATTTTGAACTTTCCATGCTCTCAACCGAATAGTATTTGAAGTTTCTGATCCGACAATACTTGCAAAATCTATAATACCATTTCCGTCCAGATCCATCTGGGCCCAATAAGTAAGCCCTGATTCAATTCCGGATGCACAATATGTAGGACCTCCCCAGTTATTGTAGTCAAGACAAATAGAAGCGAGATACGCAAGGAAATTAGGATTACCTCCCCAGCACGGAGCATAAGCAGCGCATAGGCAAGCAGAAGGACCGTTATTGCAACTATCTCGATCCGGTACAGGAAAATGCATAGCATACTGAAGATAGGTTGCGAGCCTTTTCTCCGTTGCTGTTGGTTGCGTCGGCAATGGGTTTCCAAAATATAAATTGGCATATAATAAAAGCCCACTAGGAACGAATAGATTCATGGAAGCGGTAGGAGTATTTAGATTCGTATCTAGAGCCGGTTGTAACGAAAACTCGTCACTCCCATAACTAAATTCCAGATCATCGTAAGATTCAGAGCCGAAAATATTTGATTCACTTCTTTTCAAAGAGGAAAGCACAGATCGACCTGTAGTTGGTCCGTTTGAATATTCGAATTGATAATTTCTTAGGAGAGAACTGTCAGCATAGATCTCAATCGAATCCAATCTCTTACTAGTTTTCACCAAGGATCCAAATGAGTATGATGGATAAACATCAGATCGAGAATCCGAATATTCAAATTTTATATTTCTATTCTGATATTTAATTTCGTCTGGGTAATATTCGCCGTTTACAGAGTCTTCAATATAAGTTATATCATATCCATTTCCAAAAGGATCTCTGACCTGATTTAATGCCCAGCTACGAATTGAACCGTTTTTTCCTAAAGCTTCAATTCGTGAGTCGTTTGTTTTTCCGTAGCTGTATGTAATTCCGTCCTTATCAGTTGCAGTCCAAGAGCATGGACCAGTTCCGCAAACTCCACTCGGAACAAATTGAATCCAAGATTCTTTCCTACTGTGATACTTTGTCTTATTCCCTGAGATATCTACAAGCGAGCCGACTTGATCGGAAAGATAATTGTCGTTTCCGTCAAAGTTTATCCCAAAACTAGGATCTCTTGAAATAGAATAGATCCCGGCAATTTCCCATCCTACTCCCAGAATTCCGTTCTTACCTCCGGAAGCATAAGAAAGAGATAAATTCGGAATGATACCTTTCGTTCCGGGTGGAAGAACAATTTCGACGGTCGAGGTTAAAGTTCCGCTATGTGTTGCGGAAAGTTTCGGTAGAGGTTGGGGAACAAGAGAACCAGTAAGTCGTAAGAAAAAAGATTTAACAGAGAATCCACCGAAAGCGGTGATTGAAAATAACGGGAGGAAAATTAAGATCGAAGCTTTTCTAAAATGTTTATTCATACTTTTCCATTAAAAGCCCCGAAAGCTAATTAGAAAATGAGTTTCAAAACTTTAGAAACTTATAGATTCCTGAGGCTTTTTATAATATGTATAGGAAAAATATTGCAAAACTGAGTCAATGGAATTCAAGGAAAAATAAAAAATTTCACGTTATATTTGGTTTCAATCGCGTTAGGTTAATTCAATCCTTAAGAGATAAAATCACTTATGTAACCCGACCGTTTCCTAACGGAAAAGGTAAGTTATTCTTATGAAAGAATTTCGTTGATTAAATAAACCTATCCAATATGGGATAATGCATGCGTGCGCCCTACATTCGCATTCTCAAACCAAAATAGAAAGCAGAACAGCGAGAATCCTATCGTATGAATTTATAATTCTATTTAAGCTCTACGGAAAAGTTATCGATCACTACTTTTTTCCTTTCTTAAGATGAACATTGATACAATCGGTTTCTGCACTAATCAAACTTTGATAACAAATTTTGAATCTTTGCAATATCGCCTTGCAAGATTCCTTTTGCACAATCAACACAATAGGCATGAAAACTTCGGGATGATTTGATCTTCAACCGTATATTGCCTTTCAAAATTCGATGTGCTGAATTTCTTTTGCAATTATGAGATTTTAAAGCAACATCAATTACGACTTGCTTCATTGTTGATTTAGGCTTTGCCATTGAATACCTCAATCGTCGCTTCTCTAACTAGTTCTTCAAGCTTTGATTCAATGTCGTCCAATTCCCGTTTTGTAAAATCACTTCGCTCGTTCACGCCTTTACCTATAAAGGCATTAACTTTTTTATCGATTGCTGACTTCAAGACGATTAGATTTGGTCTATCTAACCTTTGCTTATCTAACTCCCTTCCCATCGGCTTAAGGCCTTTACCAAAAAGAATTTCACCTGCTTTAGTTTTTATTTTTGCATCAAGTGCAAGCCGTGCAGATTGTCTCTCTCTAACTTTTGTGGTAGGGATAGGCTCGAGATCCATCATCGCATTTTTAACTTGTTCTGGAGAGTACCCCATCCCCAGTAATCTACGAAGGGCATCTAGTGCTTCCGGATTTTCCTCAATTAGTGGAATCTCTGAGACTGAAACTCCAGTTTGTTCTTTGATTTCAATTTGATCTCCATTTGAATTAACTCGGACAAAAGAAGGATCAATTGTAATTTCATCTGAACTAGTAAAATCAAGCGATTCTAATGGTAAAAGCTGTTCAAAATATTCCTGATCAGCTTCACTAAACTGTTGAAAATCAGACCAGCGACTTGCAATATTCCCACCTGCATGAAAAACAACTGTTCCTTGATTGAGCAGATGCAAGGGATCATTTTGTTTAATCACCCTCATAATTCTACCGACAAATTGAACAAACGGTGAAAGGGATCTAAAAATGCTAAAGATGGCAGCGACAGACAAATCAGGATGATCGAAACCTTCTCCCAACTTTCTTACTTGAACAATAACATCTATATCGTTATTTTCTAACCTTTTAAAGACCTTTTCATTTTCTTTACTATCTGCAAGGCTATGGATGAAATCTGCTCGAAGCCCTCTTGACCGATATGCCTGAACAATTTGATGGCAATGGGAAAAATTTAACGCCGATGCAATTATTTTATGACCCGAATGACCAGTTTCCTTTCTTATCCTATTCAGTTCATGGATGGAAGCATCGACAATTGTAAAAAGCGTTTCCTTTGAAGTAACAATACTTCTTCTAAAATCAGAATCATCTTCACCAAGTCGTATCACTTCCTCAAGAGAAACCTCAATTTCATTACCATCTTGAGAGCGCACGTATTTCAATTTCGCAGGATTCAAAACGATGGCCTTTAATCTTTTAACGTAACCTGCTTGAATAGCTTTCGCGATTGGAAATGTATAAATGATACTGCCCGCCATAATCTGGCCATCAGATCGAAGCGGTGTAGCGCTTAAGTTTACGATATAAGAAGAAGGAAATTTAGATTTAAGATTTTCCCATGTCGCTGCAACACTGTGATGCCCCTCATCAAACAGAATTAAATCAAAATAGTCACTGGGTAAAATCTCTAACCATCGATTGGCATTGCCTTGCAGTTGCTGAATATTAGTAATTACTACATCAGCTTCGTCTAAGTCACTCTTGTTTACTGAATCTCCCCTGATCTCAACAGGTTCTGGAAAGGGAGCTTTTGTGATAATATCAAATTTTTTATAGAAATATTTAGGCTTAGTTGGATCAAAATCTGCTGCTAACTGCTGGGCGATTTTAACATTAGGGGCCACCACGAGAGTCCTCTTCGATCGAAATGCAAATGGCAAAATTGCAATACATCCTGACTTCCCGCACCCTACCGGTAATATTATCCCCAATTCTCTAACAGTATTTCCCGATTTAAGAAAATCAACAGTTGCTTTATACGCTTCAATTTGAGGTTCTCTCAAACCTTTATTATCGATAATTTTTGGATCCAAATCCCTGAATAAATCAGCTTTCATTGTCATACCCTCTGCAGTCCCCCCATTCCACTTAACGTTAGAAAGTTAGACAGCACGACAACAGAAAAAGTGCGTTATGTCACCATTGAATCGAGAAATTTCTCCAATTATTTACGAAAGTCAGTAGCTATCCTATAAGGGATACTCACTACCAGAATACCCCCAATATGGTGAATAGGCGAATTTTCCGATCAAAGAAGCAAGATCAAGCCACCGTAAGATCTATTTGCCAAACTGGCTCTACTAATTCCTCGAAGTTCTCATCTATCAAATCTAAGTCCTTTTGAGACAGCTCGCTTCGCTCATTCGCTTTCCGATTTATGAAATTGTTGATACGCATATCGATCAAAGATTTTAGAATCATGTAATTTGGCTTACCACGATGGTTTTTATCCAATTCATAACCGTCAGCGGAGAGAGATATAGAATTCAAAATTTTATCAACTTCCGCTTTAACACGTTCATTCAAATTATAACGAGCCTCTTGACGTTTTTGGACTTTGGGAATGACAGGCTGTGAGTTCATTGCTTCCAACACTTGTTGCCCACTAAAGCCTAACTCTGATAATTTTCGGATCGCTTCCATTGCCTCGAAATTTTCTTTAATCAAAGGCAGACTTTCCCAGTTCAGGCCTATTTGTTCCGTAATCTGAAAACCGTTTCGATTTATCGAGGAAGACATTTCATTTTCTGGAATTGAATCATCCTCATTAACTTTCGGTTGCATTTCGGAAGATTTTATTTTTTCAGCAAAAGAAGGATCTGACTCAGCTTGAGTAAATCCATGCGCTTCGGTGGCTTCGAGATTGATTTCCGGATTAACTACCAATTCATCTGACTTTGAAAAATCTATCCCAGACATTGGTAACAACTGGCTGAAATATTCCTGATCTGCTTCACTAAATTCTCTGAGATCGTTCCATCGGGGTATAATATTCCCGCCCGCATGAAAAACTACAACGCCTTGATTTAACGGATGAAAAATTGTATTTCCATTGTTGGTTCTCATAATTCGACCAATAAACTGAAGAAAAGGAGAGAGAGTTAAATGAACACTAAAAACAGCTGCAACACATAGGAAGGAATGGTCAAATCCTTCTCCTAATTTTTTCACCTGAACAATTACATCCAATTCATGATTTTCTAACTGACGATAAGCATCATTATTTCTTTGGTTATTTTTACGGCTATGAATGTAATCGCATCTCAATCCTCTTTCCTTGTACGCTTCAACAATCTGCTTACAATGCTTAAAATTCAGAGCAGAAGCAATTATCTTAGGACGTTCATCATTAGCCTCTTGACGAATTTTTCTTAGTTCGGTAATTGAAGCATTCACAATCGAATCCAACGATTCCTTTGATGACACAACTGCTCTCCGAAAAGCCGGAAGTTCCTTACCTAATTCAACAATCCGTTTTAAATCAATTTCTTCTTCAGAACCGAATATTCGATATTTCATCTTTTCAGGATTCAAGACGATCGCTTTAAGGTTTTTCACGTAATTCAATTTGATTGCATTGGCAATAGGAAAAGAATAAACAATCTTTCCTGGCATTCTTTCTCCGTCAGCTCTTACGGGAGTTGCACTGAAATTTACAATATACGCTTTCGGGAATTTCATTTTGAGCAAAGTCCATGTTTCCGCCAAACTGTGATGTCCTTCGTCAAAGAGAATTAAATCGAAAAAGTCCTGAGACAATTTTTTGATCCATCTGTTATTCTCCGTGCCCAACTGATGAATATTGGTTACAACAACGTCCGATAGTTCCAAATCCTTTTGATTCGTATTTGTCCCTCGGATTTCGCTAAATTCTGGAAATATATTATCGGTTAACACATTGCATTTCTTATAAAAGCAGAAAGCATTCGAAGGATCAAAGTTCGACATCAATTGTTCAGCGATTATCAAACTTGGCGAAATAACCAATGTGCGCTTAGAACGGAAAGCAAATGGCGCCAAGGTAATACATCCGGTCTTACCACACCCAACGGGTAATACAATACCCAGTTCTCGATCATCCGGATGATTCTCGCGAGAATCCTTCAATGCCTCAAAACATTCCACTTGCGGAAGCCTTAGTTTTGGATTTCCAACGATAAACGGTTTCAGAATTTTAAATTGGTCTATTTTCAATGTATTTACCTCCACATTGGTCGATCAATAAAACCATGACCAAAAACAATAATCAACAAATCAAGTATTTTATATTTATATAATTTATGTTTATATAATGTTATCAATAGCCGCCTCCCTTATTATATTGTATAAAAATTTCTCCCTGATCGTCGGGAAAAAATGTCAAAAATTGAAGAAAAAAGACGAATTTTTGCCTCCTTGGGTATTTAAAGCCGAATCTCGAACAGAATAATATTTTTCATGAGGTAGAAAAATGAGCGAGAATACGGCAAAAATTATAGAATTGAATTCGATTCTAAAAAAGAGCAAAGGCAAATCGCAAAGACCACCAGTAGGCGAATCTCCTATTTTTGGAAAAGGCATGACGGACGAGGTAATGAGAGAGTTAAAAGAACGATTTTCCTTACCAATAACAGAAGAAGATTATCGTAATAAGGCGATCTTTCTGTTGATAAGCAAAACGGGATTAAGAGCCAAAGAAACCGTTTCGCTCAGATTCTCAGGAATTTTTAAAGCGCCATCAGGGGAAAATTTAATCCAATATGTTCGAAAAGGAGGAAAGAAGGGTTACTCAGTCCTTTCAGAAGAGATTATAACCGCCGTAAAAGCATACCATAACATAGCCGATATAATATCCGACCATTTCTTCCTTTCTCGTCCTAAAAGGCATCAGAAAACAAGGACTCCCATAACAACCAGAAGCCTCCAAAGGATCGTAAATTCGTGGAATGTGAAAACCTGTATTGGGCGAACCGCACATCCTCATGCAATTCGACATACCGTAGGACAAAAATTATTGGAAAAAGCAGGCTCCATTGCTGCTCAAAAGGTATTAGGACATTCTACGCCAATAACAACGTCAAAATTTTATACAAAGCCGTATTTTGACGGATCTTCTTATTTAGAATGGTAAAATAGAAAATAAAATTCTAAGAATCATCTATTCAATGATTACAAAAGACTTAGTAGCTTCGTTTAGTAAAGATAAAGATCTTTTTATTTAATTAAAAACAACCTAAGGTAACTATATTATAAAAATTTAGAAAACTCTGCACTTTATTCAGACATTTTGCGTTCCGCATTTATAAAATATAATCACTCCGTCAGGAAATATTTTTATAGGAAAACACAATGTTCAGTAACAAACCAATAAGGAATTTAGAAATTGAGAATTATACAGGAATCGATTCTGTCCAAATTTTAATTCCAAAGGAAAACGTCCTTTTTCAAGAATTGGGCAAAATGCCTTTTCAAATCGAAAGAAGTAAAAATTCGAAATACGATTTGCACACCGGATTTATCGGAGGAATCCGAATAACAAAATCAACGAATCCTCATAAGTCGCATTATTTCGGTCTTCAATTTTCTATTTCTAGCCTCTTTAATGGAAACAATTTATGTTCGGACACTCCCCTCAATATGAATTTAATCTTATCACTCTTAAACAATAAATTGAATAACGCAGGCGTCAAAATCGAAAACTTGAACGGGGCAAAGCTTGCCAGGTTAGACATATTCAGAAATTTAATTCTTGAAGAGAAATATTCAAAATATTTTTCCATTTTGTCGTTATTGCATTTTCCAAGAACAAAGAAAACAATTCGATATGGAAGCTCGGTTTACTATAAAAATCCCGGAAAACGGGCTTCTTTCGAAGCGATCGTTTATGATAAAGCCGAACAATTAAAATCATTATCGAATTATGATTCAGTAGGTCCCGAAAACATATTACGAATGGAATTTCGTTACTACGGGACACGTTGGATTTCCGAGCAGTTTAAAAAGTTCGTATTTTTTTATAAGTTCCTTGATCCTAAATTCCCGTATTTTACTTATTTGGAAAATTTTGACTGTGATAAATTTTTTCGTTCAAAGGCGAATAAACTTCTAAAGCCGATCTTAAATTTCGATCACCTCCCCAGTTCGACCTCATTGCAAAACGAATTGGAAATTTTCTTCAAAGGAAAAAACTCGATTAATCCTCGGAAAGAGGCTCTTTTAGCAAGGACTCTCTTGAAAATAAACGAAAAAGGTCTCTTAGAAGAATTCATACGCAGGAACGAATTTAAAATCATGCGGCTATCATTCAAGTCAGGCACATCTCAATCAAGAAGGAAGCGCATTAAAGAAAGGGCATATAAGTTGCTAATCACCGCAGGTTTAATGAAGGAAATCATTCTGCACGGTTACGATCACATAAACGAGTTAAAACAAGGCTTACTAGAAAAACGAAAGAACCCGCGAAAACGTGCAGCGTAAATTCATCAAAGAATCCCGATCTCCTTGTTCGGACTCGGGATTCTTTTCTTACTGTTTAAAGGACGAATAAATTTCTGAAATATTATGATCTTTTCGTTTTCAGAATCAATACGATCTCATCTTTTTTAGATCCTCGTAATTGTATTCGCTGCCTGCTCCCTTCTTACTTTCCCCTGCCTGACCCCAACCGACAGAACTCCAACAACTCTTGCATCGATTTACACACTCGGGAAATTTTCCCCAAGAATTGGTTGGATAATTAAAACGAACAAAACGATCACAAGTGACCGAGCAAGTAGGTCCTGCTCCGACGACGGGAGTGTTCAATTTAAAATACGGAACTAACCGATTAAAAAATAATTCGCATTGTTTGATTTCCTGCTCATGTCTCTCTTCCGCTTCTTTACTTCGCCTTTCCGATACAAGAGCAAATAATTGGTCCGCCTTTTGTCTTGCTTCCTTGAATTTTTTGCTTTCAGTTCCAAAAAATCTATCGCCTCCTGTATTGTATGCAATGATGCCTGAGTTATAAATCTCCTGATTGATATTTATTCGATAAGTAAACTCGTATGCATTATTGAAATCGTTGTTGATTGGAATTCTTGCGAAGCAATCCTTAATAGGAACTCTTTTGACAACTATCCATTCGTCATCAAAAGTATATTCGAAAAACGCCTTTCCCTTATTTAAAGGGTTATCCGATGAGCAATTACGAACATATTTTTCTTCGATCGTATCCTCTTCGAATTCTTCTTCTCCCGTCTTAAACTGAGTAGGCAACCAATCGAACAAAGCAACAAGAGGAAGAGCAGCACCAACAGTAAAAACAGTGGCGAGAATTAATGAATATTTGTAATCATATTCGCATTTGAATTTTCTAGTTCCCTGCCGATCATAGTATTCAACTTTTGAGCCTCCACAAATTTCTCCTTCCGAATTTCTCTCAATCTCTCGAGATAATCTGATTTTAGATTTATACTTGAAAGAAGATTTCTGTTCGATACCAACTAAAATAAAATCACCGTCAATCTCCGGAGGAAAGGTTCTAAAATCAAGGTCAACGTTCTCTTTACCTATTTCCTTCTTTTCTAAAACGGTTCTGCGTTCTCCGATACTTAAGCAAGATTCTAAACATGATAATAAAACGATGCCGGCTATAAACCGGCATCCAAAATATAGAAACATATTTTTCATGGAAATTTAATCAATTGGCTCGTTGAGCGGTAAGACTTTCGTTTATGACGGCTTCCCTATCGCATGAGGAGAATTTAAGCATTTGAGTAGGTGGCTCCGAGATTCCATATACCACAAACTGATCGCAGGCTGATAAAGTTACTCTTTCGCCTGGATTCAGTTTTACTCTTTGAACGAGTTGATCGTTTCCGTTATATACTGAAATGTAAAGAATTCGCCCGGACAAGTTCCCCACTTTTGGGAAAGCGAATAACGGACTAACAATTAAAATCGAAGCCAAAGCAAATAATTTGCTCAGCAGATTTGTTTTCTTTCTCATATTTAGATTCTCCTTTGAAGGTAAATCTCCGATGGTTTAGTTCGTTAAGGACTTCCTATTTTGATGAATTAGGAAATATGCCAAAAAGCGAGCAGAACGATGGAAATTTATCGAAACTATTTGTCGCGTCATTTTAGTCAACGCTATTTTTAGCGTGTTACATGTAGCATGGTATTAATAGCCGAACGACCTTAAAATTCACGGATGGATTATGAATCCTTTCAAAGAAGCGTCAGCAAACGAATCAAACAACTGAGGTTGGATAAGAAACTTTCCCAGGAAGAATTAACCGGTTTGGATATGGGAGTTCGGGTTTATCAAAGGATAGAATCCGGTGACGGAGCACCGAGTTTACAGAGTTTATTCAAAATTGCAAAAGCTCTTGGAGTTCATCCAAAGGAATTATTGAACGTTCCAATTCCGGAAGATAAGCCCAAAAAAGCGAAATAATCGAATTTCTCATTTTTCCATTTACATTTATTTCATTTTCAAATTCTGTAAAAAACGATTTATCCGATCGGGAATAGAGCCTTGTAATGCAGAATTTTGATCTTAAAAAACCTGAAAAAACAGGCTTTGAATACAATCCATTGGAAATGCAGAGCTTTGATCAAAATTTGTTATATCCCCTGTTACCATTTCTCACAAATCGCGCGCGAGCAACCCCCGCTGTCGAGAAGCGGAATTTAGATTCCGGTAAAAGATCATCTTCCAAAACCTCTAGCAAATTCAAGCATGCAGGAATTAATATTCCATTCTTCGAACAGATCACCAAGAAGATCCTGAATGATTTTTACAAAAAGTTTTGTCCTCATTGCGAAGACCAAATTCTGGATAAAGAAATCTCAACTAGACCGGATGTGATTCGTTGTAGAGTTTGTCATTACCAAACTTCCAGACTCTCATCCACTCCCCTTCAACAATTCAAACTTCCACTTTGGATGTTTGGATATGTATTTCACGAATCTTTCATCCAACATCCAAAAGTTCTCACTTCAACAGAGATCACAAAGAGATTAGGAATCTCATATAAGGCAGCTTTACTCCTCAAAAGAAGATTCCAAATATTTGCATCCGAACAATTGGAAATATATAAACGAATTACATTCAAACTCTTAGAAGATGAATTTCGAGACTTTAACCTTCCTCCAAATGAGAATACGGATATAACAAAGAAAATGGCAAAGCGTTCGTATATTTGCGCAGATACAGCCGTTTTGTATTCCGCATCTGCCAGAGCAAATAAAGGAAGAAAACGGTTCCGTCACAGTGGAGCAACTGCTTCCATATACCTCTCAGATAAACTTGGTGGAAAACAAATTGGAACCTTAGTTCATACAATCGCAGTAAAGCGTGGGCCAGTATTCTTTCACTCGGTTCCAAATCAAAAAGCAAATACTCTCGGACCAATCATCAAAGAACATTTGCCAATTCGAACTCCACTATTCACGGACCAAGGATACCGTTGGCTTTGGGGAATATACAGAAATCATAGATCGGTAAATCATAATGCAAAATCGAAAAAAGGAAGGTATCGCTGGGCCAGGAATAGATGGAGCAAATACGGAGTGCATTCTCAGGTAGCAGAAGGAAACCAGAGATTACTCAAAACTTCCTTTGGTGCATATTGCTATACAACACCAGAATACTCGACCTTGTATCTGAATGAATTCGCGTTTCTCAAGAACGCAAAAGTCCTCGGACTCGACATTCTAATTCAAGATGGAGCCGAAGACTCTGTGGGGATTGGAGCTATGTTATTACTACCTCAACACATCGTTCAGAAGTTTCCCTAACATCTGATCCTGAGTCTGAACGGTCTTCTGATTCGCTTCGTAAGAACGGTTCACTTCGATCATCTCCACCATTTCAGTTACGACACTCACATTAGAAGCTTCTAAATAACCTTGTAGAAGATTCGGTTCTTCTTCCAAAAGAAAAGGTCTTGGCTCGCCCGACTCGGGGGTATCGTTATAGAAAGAGTCGCCTTCTTTATCTAAGTGACGAGGATTTTCCACAGTGCGGATCTTGATACGATCCAAAAGAACAGGAGTTTCGAATCTATTCTTATCGGCTCCAACGGAATTACGAGGATCGTTACCGATTTCTCCGTTGATCCAAACTTCTCCATTTTCTTTGATTAAAAAATTTCCGCGAGCGACTTTGATCGGCCCGTTCTCACCCATCAGAGGAAAACCCTGAGGAGTCACCAAATAGCCGTTCGTATCCAAAACGAAAGCCCCGGAGCGAGAAAGTCTTTCACCTCTATTGGTCAATACGCTAAAAAATGCGGGATGTTCCGTGCCAGGCCTATCTTGCAGCATCATGTCGAAAGGATTGTCCGTCTTCTTCACAGCCCCTTGTTCGAATCTTGTATAAATTTCATTCACTTCGGCGCCTAACCCGAGTTTGCCGACCACGGGAGCCGTATCGAAGGAACCCATAGGCACCTTACCTACTCCGTCCTCATTGAATCGATGGATCAGAAGTTCCGGAAAAGTTTTGAACAACGTTGTGTCCCTTTTGAATGCAGTCTTGTCCACGTTTGCAAGATTGTTGGAGATAACGTCCATGCGCGTCTGCTGCACGATCATCCCGTTAGATCCGGTGTACATTCCTCTTAACATTCTACTTTCTCCTGCTCTATTTAAGGATCGGAGTTTTTCAAAAATCCCATTACGCTTTTGAAGACATAAAAAGAAAAAATAAGAAGGAGTTCCTACCATTCCTAAGATTTAAGGTTTGGCGCCTCCCGCCTTTCGGTGGGACCGGGCTGCTACGGGTTCGGCGAGCCTGCCTCATCCCACCTTCGGTGGGACAAGCCCTTCGCATCCCTGGCGCAGCGACCCGTAGGAAGCGAGGCAACGACCGTGAAGCGCGTCGGTGGCCGAAGGCCAAACGAGAGGAAAGCTATAATTCAAGCCATTCGTATGAATCGAAAGCTTAACTAAAATCATCGCGTTGCATTTAAGCGCAGTAACCCGAAGGAAAATTTCAATCAAAACCCGGTCAGGCCGGAATTCAGAATCTACATTCCATCCCAGAGGACTGCAAACTGAACTTGAAAGATTGAAAATTATCTGATATAGAGCCAGGAAGGAACCTCCCACGGGCCCTCCTCCTCCACCCAAAACTCGGGTGGGGGCCTTCTTCCCAAACTTTGTAGGAGGTCCTACAAGAGGCTGTATTTTGTCTCATTCCTAAAAAACCTTTGACATCTGCTGTTCTGAGGACTATTTATCCATGGGATGAAGAAAAAAGGGTATTTTCTCTCCTTAGGAGCCGGTAAAAACCAGTTACCCTTGATCTCTGCTGCAAAAGCCCTGGGCTTGGAAGTAGCCGCAGTGGATAAAAACGATAAGGCCCCCGGGTTTGCGATGGCAAGCTTGCGGATCATCGAGTCCACTTTCGAATACAGAAGGATCTTAAGAGCAGTCGCGGAAAATCCTTTACCTACTCCGATCGTCGGTATCGGCACAAGGTCCTTCGGAAAGGCGACGTATAGCACCGCCTATCTTGCAGAAAAACTCAAACTGAGATATGCAAGTACGGAATCCGTATTAAAATTTTCTGATAAACAAATCTTAAAGGAAAATCTAGCCCCAAAAGGGATTAGAGTCCCAAGAGAGATACCGGCATCGGAGATCAAGGCTAAATCCAAATCTTTTCCGTATCCCTGGATCTTAAAACCCAGCCAAGGAAGCGGTAAATCCGGGATCCAACTCGTGGAATCCGATTCCGATCTGAAATCCATTTCTAATCTAATATCTCCCAAAAAACAACCCAAGTCAAAAACTTCTGCCAATTCTCCTCATCCGGAAACCTGGCTTTTGGAAGAATATATTCCAGGTCCTGAATATACCGTTTTAGGATTGGTGGATGAATCCGATTTTCATCTGGTAAATATTTCCTTAAAGGAAACTTCTTCTTTTCCCCCTTTTTTGGAAGCCGCTCATAGGCTCCCCTTTCCTAAATCCGAATTGGAAGGCGAGATCAAGATGTTATGTAGGGCGATCGTAAAGGCCACAGGTTTGAAAAATTGTCCATTTGTGGCCGAATTCAGATCGGATGAGAATGGAGATCTCGTTCTGATCGAAGCCGCTCCCGAAGTGGGCGGTGAATATCTGGCGGATGTTCTTGTGCCAGGTTATTCCGGTTACGATTATTTTACCAACCTGGTCAAACTTTTGGTGGGAGAGCCGATTACTCCTCCGCCTTCTAGTTTAGAAATTCCTAAAAAACTAAAATCTCAAGTCCGTTTTGATATTCCACCCAGAGGTATTTCCGTCCTAAAATCCTGGGAAAATTTTCCAACAAATTACGGTGAAACAATTCTTTTGAACCAAAATCTGAAAGAACTTGGTTCTAAACTGGACACCTCTTTAGGAAATGAAACAAGGACCAGAGTCCTTTGTTTAAAGTCGAAGGTGTCTTCTTCGGAAGAGGAATGGAATGGTAGTGTGAAAAACCGTTTGAAGGCGGAATATGAAGCCCGCTGATCATCCTTCTAAAGAAGTTTGGGAAACTCATTATACTAGGCCCAAGGCAAAACTTTCGTATCCGGATGAAAACTTAGTTCGGATGATCTCTAAATTCCCTGCTTCTTCCCCTTCTCCTAAGGCTTTGGATTTCGGAACCGGTTCCGGCAGGCATTGTGTTCTTTTAAAAGATTTCGGATATGAAGTGTATGCTGCGGATTACAGCGAAAATTCCATCCAATCCGTGAAGGAATCTTATCCATGGGTCAAAACGTTTCTTTTAAATTCCCCTCCTTATCCTTTTGAAGAGGAGAACTTCGATCTTATCGTCAGCTGGGGAGTTCTACATTATAATTCTCCGGATCTCGCCAAATCTATGTTAGATGATAACTTCCGTATTCTAAAAAAAGGAGGTTATCTCGCAGCCTCCGTAAGAGCGGAAGGAGACACACATCTTAAAGCGGAGAAAGGAAAAATCGGAACAACGGATCTTGCGGGTGGCGCCACTTGGTTCTATTCCAAAGAAGATGTGCAGGCTCTTCTGAAAAATTTTTCTTCCTTTGAGATCGGTTATACGGAAAGAACTCCATTAGGAAAATTGGATGAGAGGATTTGTCATTGGATCTTCCTCGCCCAAAAATAATCCAAGAAGAATGTCCTCTCGCCGGGGACTGCGACTGGGAACCTTTATACAGATCGGAATTTAATAAGTTCGATCTCCCGATACAAATTTGTAAAACCTGCGGCTTCCAAGCCCAATTTCCAAGACCGGAACCCGAGTCGTTATATACGGAAGAATATTATACGGGTAACCAGGAATTCACGTATAGGGACGAAAGACAGACCGAAAAATTCGATCGATATGTTTGGTTTGCCCGCTTAAAAAATATTTCCAAGTTCAAATCTTCCGGGAATTTTTTGGATATCGGTTGCTCTTTCGGAGGTTTTTTAGAATGCGCTAAAGAAAAAGGATTCATACCTTACGGTGTGGAAATTTCTCCTTTTTCCGCCAAACAAGCGGAAGCGAGAGGTTTTAAGATTTGGCAGGGTCAATTCTTAGATGCGGACATTCCGGAAAATTTTTTCGATGTGATCACCTTGATCGAAGTGATCGAACATTTAGAAAACCCAAAGGAAGTTTTTAATAAACTTTCCAAGATCCTAAAACCCGGCGGTTTACTTCTCATCCAAACCGCGAATTTTGACGCCTGGCAGGCCATAGAAGCCGGTAAAAATTATCACTATTATTTGCCGGGTCATGTGTATTATTATTCTGCAAAAATCCTTCGGAAAATTCTTGCCGTACGAGGATTCGTAAGACAGATTACCTACCTCGGAGTGGACTTCCCTCTTTCCGCCAAACTTTTAAAATCCAGGGGAAGTTTTTCCAGATGGACGGATTATTTGAAATGGTTCTGGATCTCTTTTTACCATTTCAAAAGTAAACTTTCCAAAAAAGGAATACCGCTCACTTCGTCTATGGTGCATTACGCGATTAAGAAATGAATTCCCATCCGAATACAAAGTACAGTAGATTTTTCGATTATATTCCGGACGCAGGTTTAGGAAGGAAACTGAACTTTACGGTTCGTGTTCTGGCTGCTTCCGCCTATCGTTTTGCCAAAGACGAATGTCTCATAAAGGCTTCCGGTATTTCTTATACTACGATCGTATCCTTAATTCCGATGCTTGTAGTGGCCCTTTCCCTACTGACGATCACTTCCGGATTGGACAATCGTAAGGAAGAAATATTCGATAAAATTAATGCGTTTTTTCTGGTTAGTAATATCAATTTAGATATAAATCCGTATTTGGACACTCTGGGAGAATTGATCGATGCAGCCAGACAAATAGGCGCCATCGGCTTCATCCTTTTGGTATTTTCCGCAACCACCGTCTTAAGGTCCTTGGAGAATTCGTTTAACTCCATCTGGAGGATAGAAGAAAAAAGATCCGTTCTACAAGAATTCGTATTTTACTTTTTTGTTCTTTCTATCGGTCCTCTTCTATTGGTGATCGGGGATAATCTTGCTAAAAAGGTAACCGATGTATTCCGCCCTCCCCATTATCTGAGCATGGATAAGGATGCGGAAAATCATATCTGGATCTCTGGCGAGAACGGCACACTCTTTCGAATGGATTCCGGCCTCAAACGGGACTATTATTTGGATGAGAAGGATATAGATCTAAAAAATATCCGCTGCGTAGATTCTTTCGGGGTTCGTGTGGATTTTTGCGAAAAACCGGACATCTCTAAGGAAAACTTCGTCCGAGTTTCCGTTAAAGACGGAAAAGTGTATGCTCTTTCCGAAAAAGGATTATTTCTCTCCAAACCCGTAGACGGTTCCGTCTGGAATGCGATCTATTTCGACAATTGCAATTTTAAAGATTTTGAATATATCAACGAAGGGAATTTTTATTTGATCTTCTCCAATGGGGAAGTCCTACATTTTTTCACCCAAGGAAGAAGTTATAAGCCGGTATTCACGAATGTTCTAAAAATCCGAGCAAATCGTGTATATTTTCCCGAACCGTATTTAGGATACATTGTTGATGAAGACGGGAATGTTTGGAAGAGTGAAGACAGCGGTTATACTTGGAATGCCACTAAGATCACAGGTCACGGATTAAAGGATATCCATAGGATCAGGCCGGGAGAACTTTTTGTCACTGGAGAAAGAGGTTCCGTTTTTAAAACGGAAGATGGTGGATACTCTTGGAAAAATCTCAGCCATAAAAGATACACATTTAGCAAAGTTTGGTCCATAGAAAATGAAGAATCAGCGGATATTTTTCTTCTGGACGCTCTTGGAAATATTCTGGTCTCCATAGACGGTGGAGAGCATTGGAATACTTTTTATATTCCCGTAAAAGGTAAGGTATTCGCTTCCGGATTATTGGATAGAAGTGCGAACGGAAGATTCAGATTATTGAATATCGGAGAATATAGAAAAATCAGTCTTTCCGAATACAAGGATGTGAAATACGAGACAGTCATCCTGCAAGGAGGAGAGTCGGTATTCTCACCTTATAATATTCTAAAATTCTTCTTCCCTTTGATCGGGATCTGGCTTTTCTTCTTGGCGTTATTCACCTTGATCCCGAACACAAAAGTCCCGATCCGAGCTTCGTCTTGGGGAGCTGGTTTCACTAGCGTGATCTTTTTGATTTTTCTTTATGGATTCCAAGTATACATCACCTCCTTCTCCGAAACCACGATGATTGTTTATAAGGCCCTCGCCTCGATCCCTATCTTCTTGATCGGCGTGTATTCCTTATCTCTCATTGTTCTATTCGGAGCGGAAGTGACCGCTTGTGTACAATATCCGGAAAGATATTACGCCCCCTTCCAATTGATAGAAGAACATCATACTGCCTTTAGTTACGAATTCAGAAAGTTGATCGGAGTTTTAAAAGCGGTCTACTCGGTCCAAAAAGAAAGTAAGATCGCTCCTCGAAACGGTGACCTTGCCGTCAAATCTGGACTTCATGCGGAAGAAATTCCTAGGCTCACTAAAACATTATCAGAAGTTGGACTTCTGGTTGAAACGAATGAAGGAGGAGCCTGGTTGCCAGTTGTATCGGGGGAAGATCTGACTCTCGGAGATTTTTATCGTAGGATACCGGAACCACTTTTAAAAGAAGATCCGTCTTTTCATGTCTATCCTGATAAGGTTCGGGAAAAAATGGATAAAGCGGAATCTTCCCTGCAAAAAGATCTGGATGCGATTAACTTTAGAGACTTGATCGATTAAAAGCCCTACAAGTAGTTTTATTATCATTGGAAGGCAAATAATCCTTAAGTGACTTTTGCTCTTGCTATAAATCTCGCGAAAATGTTCGGAAAGTATTTATGTAAATAAATTGCGAATTTCTCCTTAGGGCCGGCGATTATTTTTTCCATTCTCCCGGAAGAAATAGAAGATAAAATCTCTTTAGCGCATTCTTCCACTTCGATACCGTTTTCTATGGCCTGGTCCATTTTCCCATGCTTGGTTCCGTTTCCTGAAATCGCATTTTCGGAAATTTTGGTCTTAACGAATCCAGGATACACAAGAAGCACTTTGAGATTTACGTTTTTATTTTCCGCTCGGATAGATTCGTAAAATCCGGTCAAAGCGGATTTACTAGCGGAATATCCTGATCGAAGCGGGACCCCGAATTTTCCTGCAACGCTAGAAATGGAAATCACATATCCTTCTCTCCTTTTTCTAAAATGCGGGAGGAGCGCAAGGGTCAGAGCGATGTTTCCTAAAAAATTCACTTTCAAAATCGATTCATATGCATGAATAGAGGTCTCATGAGCCAAAGATCGTTGGCTAATCCCTCCGTTATTGATCAGAACGTCTACTTTACCGAATTTGCGGATCGCTCGATCGGGCAAACTTTCGATAGAAGAATACTTTTCCAAATCGAAAGGAAGAACCAAACAGTTTTCATCAGTTTTTCCTAATGCTTCTTTTACTCGTATTAATTCTTCTTTTCTTCTTGCAGAAAGAATTAATTTAGCACCGGTATCTTTCAACTCGGCTGCCAATGCCTCCCCTATTCCGGAAGATGCTCCGGTAATCCAAACCACTTTATCTTTAAAAAAGGAATGGATCCTGCTCACGATTCTTGGACCACCTTTAAGAATTGGTCTCCCAGATCGATCCTACGATCAGCAGTCCGTATGAAAGAACGAATCATATCCCCAGGCTGTAAATACTGGGACCTTTTACTTTGCCCTTTGACGAAAAGTTCCCATTTCTTTCTTTCGGAAAGAAGACCGGCGATCTTTTGCACCATTTTGCCCGGAGCTCTAAGTGCGCATCCGGAAGGAGTGCCGGTCAACAAAACGTCGCCGGGGGATACATTACAAAAACTAGATAGTTCAGTGATAGTTTCCTCCGGTTTGAATACCAAATTGGAAATCGTATCATGTTGCCTGACTCGATCGTTCACAAGCAAGGTCAATTCCAGACTATTCAGTAACTCAAAGTCTCCCGGCTCCAAAACAGCCAACACCGGCCCCGCCGGCAGAAAAGTTCGGTAAGATTTTCCCTTATACCACTGCAATTGGGGAAGTTGTATATCTCTTGCTGATACATCGTTCGCCATAAAGATAGCGGCCACATATTCCGATATATTCCCGGAATTCACTTCCGTATAAGAATTTATGGATTTCCCGAAAACAAGACCGAGTTCAATCTCATAATCCAGAAGTTTGACATGTTTAGGTCGGATCACTTCTCCCATCGGAGAAGTCAGGGATGCGTCCGATTTGGTAAAAAAAAGATTATAACTCTTATCGTCCGGATCAAGTCCGGATTCTATCAGATGTTGTCTATAATTCGCACCTTGGCAGACGATTTGACAAGGTGAAGAAATAGGAGAAAGTAATGTTACTTCCGAAAGTTTATAACTCTTGGATCCCGGATTAGAACTATCCTTCTTGGAGAATTCCAAAAATTTGCGCGTATCCAAGTCCCCTATTTCGAGAGGATACACCTTACCTTCAGTGAATTTTGCCCAATCTATCCGTTCATCTTTTCGGAAACGTACGTAATTCCTAGCCATAGTTCATTCCTTATTCTTAATATTTAATCCAACTTCTCGGAGATAGTTCGGCGACCTTTTTCAATTCCATCAGTCTCTTCAACTCGATCTTTCTCCCCGAGAATATACCTTTTACAAGCTGAATTAACTTTTCTACAGAAAGTTCCGTATCCAAAAAGTCCTCGGGCATATCCTGTCCCCATTGGTACAGACTCTCCCTGCTGATAGGATGAAAGCCTACCGGAACCGTATCGTCGAATTTATCTCCGTCCGTATAATGTTCCACGAGCATTCCGCTTGGATCTCTCTGATAATCGAATATCTGGCTTCCCAAAATATGCCTCCCGATTCCCCAAGCAGGCTTCCAACCTCTTCTCAAAAGCCATTCCCGGCCCTTAGCGACTTCATCCAAATCTTCCAACTCGAAAGCACAATGTTCCAATCTATCGTCTATTCCGGAGGCGATCACAATAGTATGATGATCGGTGAGTTTTTCTCCCAAATCGCATCGCAAAAAGGCGATCACCGGTTCCTTGGATTCCGGAAGTATTTGTATATCGGATGGGATCATACCGAATACGTCGCAATACCATTGCGCATTCTTTAAAAATTCCTGTTTTAAAAAAACTGCATGTCCCAAACGATTCACTTTAGCGGGTCCCACCTCATACGGCTGGGGCTGATTTTTACGCGTGACCTTTCCGTCACTATTCCAATTTCTAGATCTTCTATTCCTTTCCATTTCCTCCAAAGAAGAAGGAAGTAATACCGCATCCACTGGAAGGCCGGATGGATCCTGAATCGTCACCGTCGGAAAATGACCGCTGCCGAATCTTCCCAAAGGCCGGACCTCGGCTCCGTCTATTCTTCTTAACCTTTCGAATTCTTCCGCAGAAGATATATATAATCCGAGTCCTAGCAAAAAGTCCCTGTCGGCCTTTTCCAAAGACCAACAGGGCAGATTGGAGCTAAAGCCACGAAACAAAATTCTTTCCTTTGATACTTCAAAGGTAGAAAGCCCAAAATCCTGATAGTATTCGGCGGCCAATTCTAGATTTTTCCTTCCTAACCTAACGTATGCAATATCTCTCGCCTTACTTACAGGATCCTTCGATCTTACAGGGCATTCGGACGGTAATTGTTTCATGGCGTTTTCCCTTGGTAGATTTCTGCAAATCTCAAAATAGTATCGTCCGCATCCTTTCCATAAAAGACTGCTGCGACAATCTTATCCGGACGAACGATCGCAAATCGATCCGCGCCGCCGAAATATTTCAAAAAAGAAGAGGTAACGTCTTCAACCGAATTAGAGACAATCTCGGAAGCCTGTTGTTGATTCGAAATATATAATATTCTTCCTCCCATTTTTTTCCAAATCTCAACGCAAGATTGGCTTAATATACGGGAAGAATGAACTCCGTAACCGACAAGACAGAGATTTGGGCCTAATATAGAATCCGACAATTCCCAATTCCCTTCTCTTGATCTGAGAGGCGCTTGCGGGAAAATGGATCCTGGAGAAATAGAAGAATTTCTTAATGTATTCTTCTTTAAAAATAGACCTTTGCTGAAAGAATTATCCGGTTTTAATCTCAGATCCGATAAATAGGGACGAGCAGGAGTAAAAGATAGGAACTTCATCAAAAAATCCCTGAAAAAGGCTGCGATCCTACTTCTCGTCATGATGATCGAACCCAAAAACACGGCCAAACGTATCATTTTTTTTGCATGTGGTTTTCTCTCGACATTGTAACTGGAAAGTATATCTTTCGAGGCTTGTTTACGTAAAACGGATGCAATTTTCCAGGAAAGATTGAAGGAGTCCCTCATACCGCTCACCAAACCTTGTCCGGCGAATGGAGGAGTTAAATGAGCGGCATCTCCAAGCAAGAATACCCTTCCCTTCCCCATACATTCCGCAGTCTTTGCTTGGAATCGATAAACTGCTTTTCTCTGAACCTTCATGGAAGAGAGTTCTCCCCAAGGACGAATGAGTTCCGCGACCTTTTCCGGCTTCTCCATCTCTTCTCTGCTTTCCCCGTTCCTAAGTAGAAATTCCCAGCGTTGGGATTTTCCAGGACCGGGCACATGGGCGATAGGTCTTTTAGGATCGCAGATAAATTCGACCTTTTCTAGAGCGTTAGGCAGATCATCTACATCTAAGATCAGCCAATCTTCCTTGTAAGCTGAACCTTTCAGTTTCCATCCTTGTTTTTCACGGACCTGACTATGAGCACCGTCACATCCTAAAAGAAAACCCGTCGAAATTCTATACGTAGTTCCGTTACATTTTACTTTTACGATAACTTCCGAGTCCGATTCTATATGGGTTAAATAAGTACAGTCCGACCAAAGTTTTACGTGATCGAATCTTTCGAGGCCCTTTCTAAGAAGTCTCTCCAAGTCCGGCTGATAAATGGAAACCAAACGCGGATGTCCGTCCATAGATCCCATAGAATTGATTTTAGCTAACGTTCCCACGTACGGAGAGATCATTTCGACCCAGGAAATGGAAGGCATAATTTTAGAAGCTTCTTCTCCCAGCCCGGAAGCCTGGAGAATTCTCAAAGCGTCTTGGTCCAGGGAAATGGCTCGGGGAATTTCCAAAATACCTGGATTCTGATCTATTAGAAGGACTGGAATTCCTTCACTTCCTAACAAGTTCGCAGTAAGAACTCCTACCGGACCCGCACCTACGATCAAAACGTTGGGCTTCTCCAGTTCCTCGATCTCTTTCATAAAATGAAACACTAATCAAAATTGATAAAATCGTCAATTATTTTAAATAAGAAAAAGAAGGAAATGACCATTTTTGATAAATTTATCAAAAATGGTTGTGTCAAATTATAGATCCGCAAGTGATATCTTATGACCTCGCCGCCCAAAAAACTACTGCCGAAAAGAGAGCGAACTCGGCTTCAAATCCTGAAAGCCGCTCTCAAACTTTTTGCAAGAAAAGATGCAGGAGAAGCTTCTATCTCGGATGTGATTGCGGAAGCTGAAATTGCAAATGGAACCTTTTATAATCATTTCAAAACCAAAGAAGAACTTTTAGAAGCTTCCTCGTTAACTTTGATAGAATCTCTTGCTTCCGAAGTGGAGACGATCATGGGAGATATGGATGATCCCGCAGAACGAATGGCGCTAGCGGGAATATACTTTTTCAAAAAAGCAAGAATGGATTCGAATTGGGCTTGGGCCCTTATCCGCGTCGCAGCAGTCACACCTAGAATGAGCGATATACTTTTAAGTTATCCGTTGAGGGATCTACAGAGAGGAATAACGTCCGGAAAATTCTCCATTGAATCTACGGAAACCGCACTCGGACTTTTTGTGGGATCCTTACATTACGGGATCAGGAACATATTAGAAGGGAGAGCGAAAAATAAATTACACGATAGAGAAATGATGACTCTGGTACTCAGAGGTTACGGAGTGAAGATCGAGATCGCGAAAAAACTTGCTTCCAAAGGGTTCGAAAGAGCCTGGAAAGAAGAATGATCGATTATACTTTCGAATCCAGTTTAGAGATCGGCGGAAGATTAGAAGATAAAGACTGATAGATCTGCTCCGCAAGTCCCAAAGAAGAATTCGCAGATAGATTCTTGGAATACTCGTCATAGAGCATATCTTCGAAAATTTCTTCCGCATATCCTCCGTCAATGAGTCCGGACTTGTGGACTGTGGATTTCATTTCTTTCAACATCATCTTCACGAAAATGGATTCGAATTCCACGGAAGCATCGAATAATTTTTTACGGTACGGATCTGCGGAAATCTCTTCCTTGATATTATGAGGCATTTTCACCTCGGAAGAAGAAACCTTTCCGGAGAGAGTACTATTAAATTCTTCTCTCAATTGGTCCGGAAAACTTTGGCCCGGCTTTATATTCTTCTCTTCACGTAAAAGCCTTTGTACTTCCGGTTTTTCGGTAAGATCCAATTTAGATCGATAGTCTTGGATTTTATCTATCATTATTGTATCTCCAATTCCGCATGAAGTGCACCGGCCGCCTTCAATGCTTCTAAAATTGCGATAATGTCTCTTGTCGAGGCCCCAACCTTGTTCAATGCTTCCACCACATCGGAGACCTGAGTAGCCTCCTCTATCACGAAAGATTCTTTTGTAGGAGGTTTTTCTCCGCTTAGCCTGGTCGGTCTTCTGTTCTTATCCGCAACGGAAAGACTTAGGCCAGATCTGGCAACTGCCACCTCGTCTATACTGATATTTCCACCCATCACAATAACACCGGATCTTTCGTTGATGACTACTTTTGCTTTTGGACTAGATTCCACAGTGATGTTTTCCAGATCGGATAGAAGGTTTAGAAGTCCCGGTGATTTTGCAGAGAAGCCCGCGCCTACTTCGATCACGATCTCGGACGGCGTTAACGCTTGGATGGACTCCGCTTTTAGTCCGAATTTTTCCGGAACGGTTTCTTTGATACGATTGACTACATTATTCATTAAGGAGAAGTCTTGGCTATTCAAACGAATGACCACTCTTTGGTTCGAAAAAAAATCTTCTTTGAGTTCCGTTTCTACGATTGCACCTGCGTGGACAATTCCGACGGTTTTTTTAGAAGCTCTTCCTAAACCTCCGGCGCTATTTTCTTTTCCGCCGAAAGAGATCACACCGCTTGCAACAGCATAAATTTTGTCGTTCGCTGTTTTTAAAGGAGACTGGAGAAGAACTCCTCCTTCCAACGATTTTGCATCTCCGATAGAAGAAACAGTCACGTCCAACCTATCTCCTTTACGCGCATAAGAAGGAATATTAGCGGTGATTAATACGGATGCGATGTTTTTAGTCTGTTCCGGCTTTAGATTCGCATCCACTCCCAGGTTCTTGAGGTAATTTTTCATACTCTCGCTGGTCATCGGAGTTTTAGAATCCCCGGTTCCCGGAAGCCCGACCACGATCCCGTATCCCGTTATCTGATTATCTCTGATCCCTTCTATTTTAGCCAAATCTTTCAAACGGACTTCGCCCGCGGAAAGTGATACCGAGAATATTATAAAAAGTAAAACTACTTTTTTCATCTGGACTCTCCCAATAAACGGTTCAATTGTTCCAGAATATATCTTTGTTTTTCTTCTTCCGAAAGTTCGGCTTTGACAGTCACCGTTCCATCAGGATTATTGATCGTCTTTAAAGTAATAGGAGGCTGTAGATTTTTCGGTTCGATCCTACCGGTAAATTGGATCTGCAAATCCGCAATACGGTCCGCATCCACGGAATTATCTCTCGCAATAAATTCCGGAGACAGTCTTCCGGTCAAAATTACTTGGGAAGGTTCCCCATTGTACGTAGAGGAACGTTGTCCTTGCAAGGTCAAAAGTCCTGTATTCGCATCCACTGCAGTCACAACAGCGGTTAGATTTCCTTTCAATTTTCCGAGTGACTTGATCTTACCTTTATTCTTACGAACGATCGTGCGGTCCGTATTATACGCAGGATTATCAGGGATCACTTTTTTATCGGGAACTGCCTTGATCGTGATATTCTCATCCGCAGTGGATTCGATCTCGAACTCGGCGGTAAAACCTTCTTTCAATTTTACGAATATAGCGGATCCCACTCTCAGATTCTGGCTTCTGGAGTAAGGATTCTTATCCTGCCATTGAGAAAGATCCTGAGCAAAGAGCGCGATCATTCCGGATAAAAATAAAGCGGGAAGTAAAAATTTTAGGCTTCGGATCATATCAATTTTCTAAAAGGACTATGCCCTTCTCCACTACTCTTGCGGAAATTTTTCCTTCTTTGGAATGAGAAAATACGTCCACAATCTCCCCTATATTACCGGAACTTAATGCTTTTGTCTTCGATTTTACGACCAGATTTCCCTTGGTATAAACAAGATTCACATCTCCGCCTCTTTGCACATCGAATAAGAACCTGAATTGTTTTTTGCGGAGAAGTTCCCCTATTTGCAGATCTTTAAGCGCGGTGGAACCTATATCTTTGGAGGAAATCCCATCGGTAAAAGATTCTTCCATATAGACGGTTCTTTCTTCCAGATCGTCTGCCTGGAGTTTTTGTCCCTTGCGGATCTCTTGTTTGGCGAAGAGTGCGTTTGTTCTTCTCTCCAATTTAAATTTGATCCTTTGGGCATGCACTTTTCTATTTTCGAAATAAAAATCCAAAGAAGCGACTATCTGTCCAGGGTGGATCACTTGTGGAAGTCCCGCCCATTTCAATTCCACACCTTGGCTCGGAACAGTTCTTTCTCCGCTCAAATAGGAGATCTTAAAATCCCCCTCTTTGTCTTGAGGAAGTTTAGATACTTCCTTTTTGAGACTTTCTTCCAGATCCTCCGGATCCAATTCCGAATCCAAAGGTAAAATTAGAGTTTCTTTTCCGGAAACAGGTATGCCTGCCAAAACATCCTTCAAATTTTCAGGACGGATCACTACAGGCGCATTCAGATTTTTTAATACAACCCGATCTTTCATCCCGTCAGGAAGTTTAGCGATTTCGGAAAGTAGGACTTCTTTTTTTGAGGTAAGAAGTTTCCCCCGAAGATAAACCGCTTCCATACCTTCGACCTTCCCTAAACCGGAGGCAAAAAGTCCGGTTAAGACACAGAATAAGATAAAGAAGCGTAAGCTCATATAAATTAACGTTTCAACCCGATCGCGGTAGATAACATATTGTCCGAAGTTTGGATCGCTTTGGAGTTGGACTCGTAAGCTCTTTGAGCAACGATCATATTCACCATCTCTTCCACGATTTTCACGTTAGACATTTCCAAAAATCCCTGTAGAACATTTCCGAAACCTTCCATACCTGGAGTCCCAGGAATTTCCGGGCCGGAAGCGACAGTCTCTTGGAATAAATTTTTACCGATCGCCTGTAAACCGGCAGGGTTCACAAAACGATACAATTCCACTTGACCGATCACAGTAGGACGGATATCCGCACCGATCTTTACGGTCACTTCTCCCTGCTCGGAGATCATCAAAGTATTTAAAATTGCTCCCTCAGGAAGGATAAGAGGAGGCTCCAACAAATAACCGTTGGATGTAACTACTTGTTGGTTGGAATCTATCTTATAAGAACCGTCACGAGTGAATGCAAAACTACCGTCAGGCATTTGGATCTTAAAAAATCCCATCTCGCTTGTGATCGCAAGATCCAGCTTATTCCCGGTCGCCTGGAACGAACCGATCTCGAATAATTTCTGAGAAGCGGCGGCTCTCACCCCATGACCTACATTCACACCTGTGGGAATTTCACTCACGGAAGTGGCGGGAGTTCCTGCCAGAACCATATGCTGGTAAACGAGGTCCTCAAAATCCGCGCGGTTCTTTTTAAAACCGGTGGTATTCACGTTTGCCAAGTTATTTGAAATAGTATCGATATGAAATTGCTGGGCGGTCATTCCAGTCGCGGCTGTCCAAAGGGAACGCATCATTTGAGTTTATACCTCGATCCCTTTATCTATCGGCCAATCCCAAAAAATCCTCAGGGGGGAATTCGGTATTTTTGAGACAAAATACCGGTTTTTCGGAAGTAGAGACACAGGGGTTTCGCACAGAGGCCACAAAGAACACTGAGGATCTGCTAGCGTAGGAACTCCAACATGCCAACTCTGTGCTCTCAGTGAGCTCCGTGCGAAATAAATTCTTACTTCAGATTACGGAAAACAACACAACGATTGGAATTCGTGCCCTTTTCGTTATTGGAAACATTCCAACAATTGGCGAGTTTTGTGAATTTCTGGTCGTTGATGTAGGTATTTTCCCAAACGAGTCCTGTGGATTCCGCACATTTGATGACGTATTCGTCTAAGTTGAAAACGGTCTTTCCTTTTCTGATTTCCCCCACTTCCATGACCACTGTTCCGCCAGGTTTAACAACTCTGGATAATTCTGCCAAGGTTCCTTGGATAAATTCACACCAACCTGCAAGAGTTGCGAATATACTCGGCTTCTGGTCCTTCTCCAGTTCTATATTTAGGAACCAATAACGAAGCCAATTGTCCTCTTCATAGTTCACCTTGTCTAAAAATGGAGGACTAGTTACAACAAGATCCACAGAATTCTCCTCCAGACCGAAAAGATCCAAGGAAGAATGATTGGTGTATCTGTTGCGGAAAGAAAACTCATGATAAAAAGGTGTAAGAGACTCTTTCAAATCCCTTCTCATCTTTTGCAGGATCCTAGGTTTGATCTCCCTATAATCAGGGACAACACCCCTTTTCTCGTTATTTCTTTTTTGAGCCAAAGGAGGAATAGAGATCTGAGGAAAACTATACACTGAAAAAAATCCGTTACTATGCCCATGAAGCCTGGACAATGCGGTTAGACCCAAATATTGAAACTCCGGAGAATCCGAATCGGAAAGGATCTTTTTTAGGTTCTTGATCTCTTTTAAAGTATCTTTATGATAAAAATGTAAAAGACCCTCGTCTTCCTTTTCTTCTTTAACTTTTGCGCTTAGGTCCAAAGCATGAAGTGCTTTTTCGAGTTTTTCTAGAGAAGGAACAGTTTGTCTGGACTTCGCCAAGAACAAGGACATAGGACTGATATCGTTATGGATGGCAGCATAACCTTCTAAATTGGCTTGGACCGCAGTGGTCCCTCTTCCACCAAAAGGATCGAACACGATCCCTTTTCGGTTCGCCAAATATTTTCCTATGAAGAAGGCGGGTAATTCCGGTTTGAACGAGGCTCTGTAGCTGACCACGTAATGGATGGGATGAGATTGCCTTTGTTTGGAGGTCCAAAATTCCCCGGTGAGTATCTTTCTTTCTTTTTTTCGAACGGTACCGTTCATCCGCTCCGCCTTTTCTTTTTTCTTATTTTCGGAAGAAGACGCGATTTTCAGTTTTGCTTTTTAAAATCTGTCGGGACATAAACAAGGAATAGCGGAAGTGAGATCAGAAATACTTGTCTCCCTTGCGAATCCAAAAATCGTAGCATTCAGATCCGGATTTTTCGGGAAGTCCAAGCTCGGATCGATAAGAGAATGAAAACCGTATCCTCTCAACTGTACGAAGAATTTTTAAAAGAGAAAAAAACGAATCGAAGATTCGAACTCGCCGGAATATATATAGGATACGGAGCTTATGTAGTAAGTTTAGGGATCGTTTTCGGGCTAAAGAGAGAAAATCCGCTCTTCTCAGCAATGTTCTTCTTGGGATTATTTACAAGAGTCTCAAGCCTAATGATCGGAAGAGTATTCCTAGTGCCTAAAATTTTTCTGCAACTTCTCTCCCCTAACCTTACAGAAAAGGAAGAAGCCTGGGAAACCATCCAGGCACATAAAGAAGAGATGATAGGAAGGCTTGCAGGGAACATCTTCGGTTGGAATGATTCAAGCGAACTATACGGTATGGACCGGGGAGAAATGACCGAATTTGTACGTAAATACACTTTGACCGATTGGAGAAAGATCGGAAAAATTTTCCTGATGTTTTATATTCCGCTTTTTATATTCGTTACTTATCTTACGATTTACGCCTGGTTTTTATGAGGCGAATATTACGTTTTTCTTTTGCGGTCCTTCTTCTTTCATGTTCCGTAAAAACAGGAACCGACTCGCCCACACTCCAAAAAGAAGAACTGAATCTTTCCGATAGAAAAGTCTGCCTATTCCTTGCTGAAATGGAAGAAGGTACAGTTTTGAAAGTGGGAGAAGATAACTGCAAAAAAAGTTCTCCTTCTATGTATGTGTTCCAACCCGTACTCGCTTTGGCGGCGCTGGAGCTTGGAACATTAAAAGATCCTCATGGATACTTCCCTTGGGACAAGACCAAATTTCCTTACATCAGATGGCAGAAGGAACAAAATCTCCGGACTTCTCTGGAAAATTCCACAGTCTGGTATTTTCAAAAGATATGGATGGATACGGGAACTTCCAAACTTAGAACCTGGTTGAATTCTGTCGGACTTCCCACATCGGTCCCATTCGATCCTGCTAGAAACTTTTGGATGGATGGAGGATACTCTTGGACCGCCGAAGAATTCTACTTATTCTTATGGAAATTATTTAACGGCGAACTAGGGGTACGAAAGAAAAACCTTCACTCAATATTAGAAGGTTTGGAAAGAAATCCAGGAGAGATCAAGAATCCGACAGGCACCCATAAATTAGATGGCAACTTCGGGAACTATTCAGGTTTTTATTCCGATTCCGCGACCGGATACGCTCAAGGAAGATCCGTCTCTTGGTATTGGTTCTTTTGGAAGGGACCGAAAAAATCCTATCTATTCTTATCCAGAATTGAAAGTGAATCGGAAACTTTATCTCCTTTAGAAGCTGCAAAGTTCGGCATGGAATATCTAAAGGAAAAAGGGATTTGGGAAAAATATTTCTCCCCTTCCAACTAAGTATTATTCTTTTCTCATTCTTTCCATTTTAATAGTATGGAGGAACTCCAACATTCCGAGGGCTTCCGATTCTAAGGATGAAACGAAACGCGATTTTCTATATCACCCTGTTAATATTTTCTTGCGGGGCCTTTGTCTTCGTAACGAAACAAGGCAAGTCATTAGAAATTGGAAAAGTCACAAATATTCAAACGGATACTTCCACCTCGGTCGAGTCCTCGGAAGATCCGATCCAAACCTGGAAAAATGCAGGAGCAAAACTTTGGAAAGGTTTTCATGAACCTCTTCCCCTTTTATTATTACAAATCGGAGTCGTAATTGCAGCCACTCGAGTGATGGGTAAACTTGCAGTCATCGTAAGACAACCATTCGTAGTGGGTGAGATACTTGCGGGAATACTATTAGGCCCTTCCTTGTTCGGATTATTATTCCCCGAACAGTATCAGTTTTTATTTCCCAAAGTTTCCTTAAGTTCTCTGCAACTTCTAAGCCAGATCGGTCTGGTATTCTTTATGTTCGTAGTCGGAATGGAGTTGGATCTAAAGATCCTCAGAAACCAAGCGGACTCCGCTATACTTATCTCGCATGCGAGCATCCTTCTTCCTTTTTTAATGGGAGCGATCTTAGCACTTTCTATTTACAAAACCCTAGCACCTCCGGAGGTAACATTTCTCTCCTTTTCCTTATTTATGGGGATCGGAATGAGTATCACTGCATTTCCCGTACTTGCAAGGATCGTTCAGGAGAGAGGACTCACCAAAACTAGGCTTGGAGGACTCGCGCTCACTTGCGCCGCTTCAGACGATTTAACTGCCTGGTGTTTATTAGCCGTTGTGATCGCACTCGTGCAGGCAGGCGGATTATTGGCCGCGTTATTCACCATTGTTCTTGCGATCATTTACGTTATTATAATGTGGAAAATTGTTCAACCGGCCATGCATAGAGCGGGAGGCATCTTCACAAACAGAGAAGCGTTCACCAAAATGGCTGTGGCGCTCTTTCTTCTTTTCCCGATCGCATCCGCCTGGATCACGGAATCCATCGGCATACACGCATTATTCGGAGCGTTCTTGGCCGGGGTTGTTATGCCGGACAAACCCAAACTTAGGACACTTTTAGCGGAAAAGGTAGAAGATCTAAGTACTGCGATCTTTCTTCCGTTATTCTTCGCATTAACCGGGATCAGAACGCAGATCGGTCTCTTGAATCAAGGAAACCTTTGGTGGGATTTTACAATGGTTCTTGCAGTCGCGATAATAGGGAAATTTGCCGGAAGTGCGATCGCGGCAAAAGCCTCCGGAAATAATTGGAAGGATTCTTTGTCCTTGGGTGCACTCATGAATACCAGAGGACTCATGGAGTTGATCGTTCTTAATATAGGTTACGATATCGGGATATTGTCCTCTCAGATCTTCTCCATGATGGTGCTTATGGCATTGGTTACGACATATATGACCGGACCAAGCTTGAATTTAATAGAGAGAATTTTCTCCGTTGTCAAAGATAAAAGAGAAGAAGGAATACTACTTGCGTTCGCATTACATTCCAGAGGTGTGGATCTGCTTAGACTCGCTTCCGGCCTTTTCCAAAACGGGAACAAGACTAAAGAAGTAACCGCACTACACCTTACTCCCGACTCCTGGATTTCCGGAAAAACGGCCCAGAAATACGAAAAAAAGAGTTTTGAACCTCTATTCAAAATTTCTAAAGAATTGGGGATCAAATTAAAAACATTATATAAACCTTCTGATAATGTCACAAGAGATATCCTAAAAACGATCCAATCAGGAAATTATAATATATTCCTGACAGGAGGTGCAAAATCCTTATTCAGCGACGATGTATTGGGAGGGAAGATCAGGACTCTCCTTTCCGAATCCGAAACGAATGCAGGGATATTGGTAGCGGAAAAATTAAAGGAATTAAATCGTTTCATCTTAGCGATTTACTCCGATAAAGACGTAAAACTATTAGGTTTTTCTCTTTCAATGGCTAAAAAAATCGGCGCCAAACTTTCCATCTGGGATCCAAGAGGTAGAGTTCCTCAATTCTCTCAAAAGGAAAGAAACCTTCTTAAAAAGGAAAAGATCATCATCTTAAAGGGAGAAAATCCCCAAATACTTTCCGAAGCGGACTTAGTGATCTGCGATCTGGAAACCTGGGAAGAAGAGACCGAATTTAGGAATTGGGAACTTTCGGACGGCTCCGGATTATTCTTAGTGCGTTATAAGGATTAAAAAAAACGATTCTCAAACAAAAACGTTAAGATACGAAATAGTTTATAATTTTCTAATACAACGATTCTTTTTTGAAGGCTACTTGTGATCATCCGTTTGTTTTTAAAAAGTAGCCCACGCCTGGTTCGGTGATCAAGATCTCAGGATTACTCGGATCTCTTTCTATTTTCTTACGGATCTGGTTTACATACACTCGCAAGTAACCGGATTCCGCCATTTGGTTCGGACCCCATAATTCTTTTAAGATCTGAGTTTGGGTCACTATCTTTCCGGGTCCGTTTGACGCCGCTGTAGTAACCATTCCCCAGAAAACACTCAGTGCCGTTCCAAATCTGTTTCTTTTCCTTCCCAATTCCCAAGAAAATCAATTTCCAACCAAAGTGAAACGGTAAGACTTAAGCAGAACAAAAGAGTCATTCCCAAAAAAAATGGAAAGACCCGCTCTCCAGGAGCCCACCCGTCTTCCATAAGTAAAAGGTAATGCTCCCGGAATAAGAAGGATCAAGATACATTGGTTCCAAGCAAAAAAGACGGACGGATTCTCGAAAGGATGAGCGGAATTGTATGCCCAAAAAACCTAGGCTCAGCGCCTCTGCCTGTGAAATATTCTATTTATAAAATTTCACTAGATCCGAAACTTCTTCCCTAGGTGTATGAAATTTATTTAATACGGAATCCGGTTTAGGATATCCTAAGCTCAATCCGCAGACCACTTTTTCCGATTCCGCTAAACCCAATTCTTTTCTGACTACTTCCGGAAAGGCGGATAGCGCTGCTTGAGGAACCGTCCCCAGTCCGTAACTCCGAGCAAGAAGCATAACTGTATTCAAAAAACAGCCGATGTCCAAAGCGATATAAAAATTGAGTTCGAATTCCGTTGTGATAAATACGGCTGTAGGAGCTCCAAAAAACTCGAAATTTCGGAGCATGAATTTATCTCTGGCTTCCTTATCCTTTCTTTCAATTCCGGCAGCTCCGTAGATCTTCATTCCAAGATCGAACATCCTTCGTTTAGCATCCGCCGGAAAACCGGTAGGCCATATCGTATCCGGTACAGGAGTTTCGGACTGTTTTGCCCTCTCTTGTAATAGTTCCGCCATTCTTTCCCGTTTCGCACCGCTTACCACATGTACCTTCCAGGGTTGGCTGTTTTTCCAACTGGGAGCACGCAAGGACTTGGAGAATAATTCCTGTAATACGGAATCCTCCACAGGCTTGGAAAGATAATCCCGGATACTATGACGGGTGAAAACCGCCTCTTCTACATTGGAAGCAATACCCGAAATATCGATGGATTCGGTTTCTGATGATAAAGAAGACATATAGACCTCCGATTTAGACTTGCATTTTAATAAATTCGGGTCTTTCTGGAAGAAGAAGGACTCGGACAGACAAGTCTGTCTGTTATTTCACCCTAGGAAGAAAATAATGTCAACCAAAGAAAAAGGGGTAAAAGACAGGATTTTGGAAACCGCAGTCAGACTTTTCCAAACACAAGGGTACGGAAATACCGGGATCAACCAGATTATCCAAGAATCCCAGACTGCAAAGGCCAGCTTTTACGATTATTACCCCTCTAAGGATCTATTAGGAAAGGCATATATAGAATTTTACGGAAAAGAACAAATTATCCTGTTGGAAAAATTACGTTCCAGATCGCAGAATGCTCGGGACTTCATACAAGCCTGGACCCATATACTAAAGAGGCAGACCAGAAATAGCGAATTCGCAGGCTGCCCTATGGCAAACACAGCGGCTCAAATCGCGTCTTCTTCTCCTTCTATTTCCGAAGAAGTCAAAAAATTAGTCCTAAGAACCGTGGAATTTCTATCCATCTATCTAAAAGAAATGCAGAAAAAAGGACAGATCCCTAAGAATGCGGATACCCAATCCTTGGCACGTAAGATTTTTGCTTGTTATGAAGGTGTATTGCAGATCTGGAAACTGACCGGAAAAATTTCCGCGTTAGACGATTTACCGGAGATGGTGGATGCGATCATTAAAAGTTCAGGGAAGAAGTAAATAGACCCGGCGGAAATCCCGCCAGGTCCTGAAAGAATTTATGGGCTTGAAAAGTTAACTGTAGTTGAAATCTCAGTGGTTCCCACGATATATAATAGGAAATAATAAGATCCTGCAACAGTATTGGTCCAAGTAAATGTATCCGGTGCGGGATCATTAAAGTTCGGATTGTTAAACTTAGTAAGTCCATCAACAATCGCGCTTTCTGCGAGAGGACAATCAGCCGCCTCGTATACTGTTGCCTCTCCAGCCGCTTGTGGGTTTTCTACGACGTTTGCACCGGTCAGAACAACTGTATCGTTTACTTGAGCTCCCAAAATTTCTACGATCGCGATTGGGTGATTTACAAATGGAATTCTTCCCCAAGTAACGTTGACGGTTCCGCCGTCTCTGGCAGCGCGAGTACGATTAACTGCGATGGCCGCTTTACCGGGAAAATCCACCAAACAGTCTCCCCCACCGTTAAGAGCGCTTAATATTGCTAAATTATTCAGGTCGTCACCATCGTCCTTTTTACAATCAACGAAAGAAGCCGAAAGTAAAAGCACCAATAATAACCAAATCGCTTTTTGTTTCATTTGATTCTTGTCTCCACAGAACAGTCGTTCCTTATACTCGTTTCCCAAGATCGGGTCTGAGTTTCAATCTCAATATTTTGAGAAAATCAAGAAATTGACATAAATATCTGTCATTATGGCTTGATATTTAGAAAAAAGGGAAATTTATCTCCTTTTTTCTTAGGCAATAGATCCTCCACAAGACGAACCCGATCCCGCAGTACATCCGTAACAATGTTGGTGCAATAAGATCTCTCTAGAATCCAATACGGATTTATTGAATTCGGATATTTTACCCGCCTTACCTTCTATCCTCATGTCCAACATTTGGTTAAAATCGCAATCGAACAGGCTTCCATCCCAACCTACACTTAACGTATTGCGGCACATAACGGAGGTTGCGGCGACAGGATTAAAGGAAGTTACTAACTTTTCCAAGTATGCGTCTATGTTTCCGCTTTCTAGTAAGGATTCCAAAAAGCGGCTGATAGGCATATTAGTAATTGCGAATAAGGAATTGAATTGTACGCCATGGGCTTGCTTTAATTCCTTTTTAAAATCGTTCTCTAAGGTGGATTGTCCGCCTGTCAGAAAGGCCCCGACTGGATTATAAACTAAATTTAATACAAGTCCTGAACCGGGAACTCCATATCCAATAGAATTCAATTTCCTTAATGCTTCAATCGAACGATCAAATACCCCTTCTCCTCTTTGTGAATCCGTTCTTCTTTTTTGGAAATAAGGAAGGCTAGAAACCACTTCTAACCTGTGTTTTGCAAAAAATTCGGGAAGATCCTTATATTTTTCTCCGGCAAGAAGAATAGTAAGATTGCAACGGATCATGATCTTCTTCCCTAATTTCGAAGCCTCTTCCACGAACCATCTGAAATTGGGATTCATCTCCGGAGCCCCACCTGTGATATCCAAAGTATTCACACCGGGAGTCGCCAAGGCAACCAAACACTCCTGCATGGTCTCTTTGTTCATAATTTCTTTTCGATCCGGACCTGCATCCACATGACAATGTCTACAAGTCTGATTGCAAAGCTTTCCCAGGTTTACTTGTAGTATGTTCACCCCGGTCGGGAGCATAGGATAGAGTCCCACTTCTTTTAACTTGTCCGAAAAACTAGGCAACGCGAGTTTTTCGGAAACTTCCGTAAGAATTTTCAATTGTTCTTTGGAAGAAGCAAGTTCGCTCCCTCTGGCTAATAGGGACTTCATACTTTATAAACTCCTTATACTCCGAGTTCCTTTACTTTATTAAGGGCTTGCACGCTGTGAACGAGACTTGCTCCACCTCGGATAGCGGCACCTACATGAATGGCTTCCCACATTTGTTCTTCCGTGGCTCCTTTTTCCAAAGTATCGGTTGTATAGGCATCTATACAGTAAGGACATTGTACTACATGAGAAACAGCAAGGGCAATCAGTGATTTTTCTTTGGCGGATAAAGCCCCGTCAGCGAAGACAGCTCCGTAATAATCGAAAAATTTTTTTGCGAGATCGGGTCCGAATTCCCCTATATTCCCGAATTTTTTAAGATCTTCCGGTTTGTAGTATGTTGTTTCTTGAGCCACGAAAGGCCTCCGTCGTTTTTATTTATTTTCGCATTCAAAAAGAAGAATATAATATTACTTTAAAAAACAAAAACGCTTTTGCTGATTGTCGGAGGTATTGGATCTATTTTTTATCGGCGAATTGTAGGTTATTACATTTTTCGCAGACTTCCTGCGGGATCCATCCCCATTTTATCAGAAATCCGAAAACAAAACAACCCGCACAAAATCCCAATACGGATTCCAAACTTGCAAAAATGACAAGAACACCGAGTACAGCTTGGAATGCGTATACTTGTCCTAAAAATAATAGAACAAATGCCGTCCCGCTGAAAAGAACTCCTACAAACTGAGCGAATCTTTTAGGGGGACCTGCCACTGTTTTAGAACCAAGACCGAGTAACGGTACGATCCAATGGATGGCAAGTTTCGCAAAGGGGGAAAACTTGGGACCATACAATACTCTAGCGGAAAATCCATAGAATAGCGCTCCCGCTAACCAAAGCGATTGCGTTATTATTGTGGCCAAACCTAAGATGACAACTAGACCCGCAACGGTCCTTGCAGCGTATTCATTGACAGTGTCTGGAAAATTACCGATTCGAATCATTCTTTCTTGCCCAATGCCTTTTCGTCTAGTTAGACCTGATGCCTGGAAAATTCAATAAAAATTTCGCTATATTGAACAGAATGATTAATATACTAAAGGAATATGGAAATAATTGCCGTGGTTTTGTAGGCACTTCGGCAATTTTACTCCTTTGGGCAGTTCCAATCGCGCTATTTCCTATATTTTTCGGGAGAGCTGATATCCAGCAACTTTCCCTAACCTTCTTCTTTAGCCTAAGTCTCTATATTGTATTTCTAAAATTCTTTTCAAAAGGAAATGAAAAGCTGGGGATCTGGGCCGGGCTCTTACTCAGGATCTGGTTCTTATTCACCCCGGTATTTTTGTCGGAAGATACGTTTCGGTTTTTGTGGGATGGGCTTTTGGTCTCGGAAGGCCGGTCCCCCTATTCGGAACTTCCCATCGATGTAAACTTAGGATTAGACCAAGGTTTGGAGAAGGAACTTCTCTCTAAAATGAATTCTCCCGGGTATTATTCCGTCTATCCTCCCGTTCTACAAGTCCTGTTTTTGGTTCCTGTATTTTTCTTAAAAAGAGGACTTTCCGTTTTCTGGACGATCTCCGTCTGGAAAGCAATTTTAATTTTCTTTGAATTAGGAATTCTTTATATATTTCGCAAATCGAAAAAAGAAGAAGGTTCCGGAAATTTTTTAAAGTACTGGCTCCATCCGCTCGTAATTTGGGAAGGGATCGGGAACGGTCACCCGGAACCGATCTTATTTTTCTTTTTATTTTTAGGAATATTCTTTTGGGAAAAAGGGAAAACTTTCAGTGCGTTCATATTCTATCTTACCTCCATTTTTACCAAAATCCTCCCCTTATTAGCGCTCCCCTTCTTGTTCTTTTATTGGGGTAGAAGGTCCACTATTCGTAATATTCTGCTCTTTTTTGGTATGTGTTTTCTATTATTCGTATCTCTCCTTGTTTGGTTGTTACTCTCAGAAACGGGAGGAAACCTTTTAGAAGAACATTGGAGAAAAGGGATCGGAGTCTATTTTACATTATTCGAATTTCATGGAGGGATCTATTATCTTCTGAAAAATCTGATCCGGCATACATGGTATCCATATTCTAGCGGGATCATACTCGGGATCTTAAACATTTTCGCGATCTGCTTTTATTCTTTTCGAGTTTCTAAGATCCAACCGGACAACAAAACGGTTTTTCTTATGACCGTATGGATCCATTTATGCGGAATTTATTATTTGTTTTCCAGCACCGTACATCCTTGGTATTTTCTTCCCATCTTAGCGGCTTCCATGTTTACAAAAACGATCTGGCCTTTGGTCGCTTCCGGTATCTGGATCTTATCCTATTCCACGTATTCTTCTTCTCCATTTTATGATAGGAACTGGGTCTTAGTTTTAGAACATTCTCTCGTATTAGGAACGTTCCTCTTAGAAACTTTTTATCCGAAAACACACAAGAGAAAAGACTCTCTAAAAGTATTTACAGAATGATCTAAGAATATAATTTTCTCTTGCTTAAACTTGGAAGAAGGCAAATATACTTCGAAACTTCTCACATATATCCTAGGAATCATACATGCTGCCCAAACATTTCGAAACCCTATCCAATACCTTAGAAAAAGAGATCCTGGCCAGCGAACAGATCCGAAGTAAGATACTTCTTGCGGTCTTCGCATTCGCGGGAATTTCTTGGACTATCCTATTCTTATTTTTAGAAAAAGAATTTAATGCAAGCACAGGGATCGCATTCCCTTTCGAGGTGCTGATTGGCACACTCACTTTCGGTACGATTTACGAATTCGTATTTTTAAAATTACTGAATTATCTCAAGAAAAAAGGATTTAAACTCCCGCTTCTACCCAGATTCGGGAACGCCTTGATCGAAACTTCCCTCCCAGGTGTCATATTATTCATTTTGATCCAAAAACATTCTCATCCGGTCGTACCTTTAAATTCCCCTATTTCCAATTTATATTTGATTTTTATAATATTATCCGTCCTCAGAATGGAGTTCGGACTTTCTTTTTTTACCGGAGCCATTGCAGCGGTCCAGTATCTGATCACCGGGTTATTTTTTGTTCCGGATTCTCCGTTAGAAGGCGAATCCGCGTACGGTTTCTTCTACTCCAAAATCCCGACATATATGCGTTCCGGATTATTTTTAGCTTCCGGGATCGTAGCAGGACTTGTTGGCGTAAGATTGAAAAAGATCCTGAAAAACTCGGTTGAACGTTTAGAAGAAAGAAACGAAATTTTAGGAATGTTCGGGCAATATGTATCTCCGTCGGTCGTAGATAAACTCATGAGCCAAAAGACGGATACAGCTTCCGAAAACAAGGACGTATGCGTTATGTTCTTGGATATACGGAATTTTACGAAATTTTCGGAAGACAAAAGTCCTTCCGAAGTGATCACATATTTGAATACATTATTCGAGGATATGATAGAGATCGTAAATAAACATAACGGTATCATAAATAAGTTTTTGGGAGACGGTTTTATGGCCGTATTCGGCGCTCCTCTTTCAGACGATGGAAAGGACGCTAAAAACGCGGTTTCTGCCGCATTAGAAATTCAGAAAAAAGTAATAGAGATGAATCTCTCCGGAAAAATCCCCGAAACAAAGATCGGGATCGGTTTACATTTCGGAGAAGCGATGACAGGAAGTGTAGGTTCCTCCCAAAGAAAGGAATATACCATCATCGGGGACACGGTAAATCTCGCATCCAGAGTGGAACAATTGAACAAGGACTTCGGAAGCGAAATTTTAGCGACGGATACCGTATATGAGCATGTAAAACATTTTTTAGAAGCAGAGTCCCTTCCCCCCGTTAAAGTAAAAGGAAGAGAAAAAGAAGTCCTTATCTATAAATTGACCTGATGCAATCTCCAAAATCGCATTACCAAAACTTTTTGGCGGAAAAATATTCCTGGTCTCTAGGAGATCTTTCCCGGAAGGAAAAGGACCAACTGGAATTCTTCAGATCTTTCGAGATCTCTCCCCAAGGAAACGGAGTGGCCTGGGACTTAGGCGCGGGAAGCGGGATACAATCTATTCCATTAGAAAAATTAGGATTTCAAGTTACAGCAATAGACTTCAGCCAAAAATTATTATCCGAGATCATGATTAGAAAACCGGACACGAAGATACGGACCAAGGTTGCGGACATCAGATCCGGAGATTTATACCAAGGAGTTTCTCCCGAAATCCTTTTATGTATGGGAGATACGATCACACATTTGGAATCCGAAAAAGAATGGGAGAATACCGTAAGTCTTTGGGCAAGTTTTCTTTCTACAGGAAGTAAATTGATTTTAGGTTATAGAGATCTAAGTTATGGGAAACCGGGGGACAAAAATATCTTTGTAGTACGTTCCGAAGAATCCCGAATTTTCACCTGCCAATTACAATTCACTCAGGACAAGGTAGAAGTCACGGATATATTTCATGAAAAATCCGATAAGGGTTGGACCGTTTCCGCTAGTTCGTATAACAAACTGATCCTTCCTATCGAAGAGGTGGTCAGAACAGTATCTCGGAAAAATTTTGAGTTAAAAAGAAGGGATGAGAAAAACGGGATGAAGTTTATTCTTTTCGAAAGGCTTTAATTAGACCCTCGTTCTTCCGATCGGTTCCTTCCTCTAGTTTATTTTGAGAAGCCCTTTTTCTCAAAAACCGTTCGACAAGTCCGGACTCATTGGGAACTTGTACGTATCCTTGCCCGGAACCATTCCATGATAGATAAGCTGATACGTATCTCCATCAAGAACAGGATTTTTATCCTGATACTCACTGCCGGTGTGACCATTGTAGGTTTTTATAACGCATATCACCTATCTATCGACGCGATCCCGGATATTACAAACGTCCAGGTTTCCGTAGTTACTCAGTCCCCGGGGCTTTCTCCGGTAGAGGTGGAGCAGTTCATCACTTATCCGATCGAGATGGAGCTTACCGGGGTCCCCAATGTAACGGAGATCCGTTCTATTTCCAGAACGGGCGTGAGCAGCGTTACGGTTATCTTCAAAGACGGAACCGACATTTATTTTGCAAGACAGCTCATCAACGAAAGATTAAGAGCAGCCGAAGCTGTGATCCCGAAAGGTTACGGTAGCCCGGAACTTTCCCCTATCGCAACCGGTCTCGGGGATATTTACGAATTCGTCCTAACAAGCGACCGTCATAATCCGGAAGAACTCAGGACCTATATGGAATGGGAACTTGCGAGAGAGATCAAATCCACGGAAGGGATTATCGACGTAAACATTATCGGCGGAGAAGCAAGGCAATACCAGATCAAGATAGATCCCCAAAGATTAGCAGTTCATAATATTACATTATCCCAACTTTGTGATAAACTGGAGACCGCGAACCAAAACACAGGCGGCGGTTACATTACCAAAGATGCGGAACAGATCGTGATCCGCGGAGAAAGCCAATTCAAAACCGTGGAAGAAATACGTAACGTTGCTGTTCAAACCGAAAGAGACGGGGTTCCACTTCTTTTAGGACAGATCGCCACTGTGGAAACCGGTCCAGCTCTTCGTTTCGGACTTATGACCAAAGATGCCAAGGGGGAAGTTGTAGGCGCCACAGCCATGATGCTCATGGGCCAAAACTCTTTGGAAGTGGTAAAACGGGTCAAAGAAAAGGTAGAAATTCTAAGAGCCAGACTTCCGGAAGGAATGAAGATCGTCACATTTTACGATCGTTCCGAATTTATCGGAAGAACGTTAGGGACTATCTTCACTAACTTAGCGGAAGCAGCGGTACTTGTGATCATCGTTTTGATCTTCGCTCTCGGAACGGTAAAAGGGGCACTTTTAGTCAGCTTATCCATTCCTATCCCGATGCTTGCCGCCACAATATTCATGAGAATGTTCGGCATCGTCGGTAATTTAATGTCACTTGGTGCATTAGACTTCGGACTTTTGGTGGATGGAACGATCGTGATGTTAGAATCAGTACTTCACGGTTTTATCTTAAAGCAGGCCTTTTACGAACAGCAGAACTCCCAAGAAGATAGAAAACTCGCGGCAGAAGAAATTATCACGGATTCCTGTGTGAGAGTGGCAAGAGCCGCGGCCTTCTCGGTCGGTATCATCTTATTGGTTTACCTACCGCTCATGACCTTAGAGGGTGTGGAAGGTAGAATGTTCAAACCTATGGCAATGACTGTTGCCATTTCCTTGGGTATGGCTCTTCTATTCTCTCTAACCACTTTCCCTGCAGCGGCAAGTATCTTATTCCAAACACCGATATTCCATCATAGTAAGTTCTGGGATAGAGCGGAAGAGATCTACATGCGACTACTCGACTTCGGAATGGCCAATAAAAAGTTATTCTTAAGAGCAGGTTTAGGAGTATTTGCAGTATCTCTAATATTAGGTTCTACTTTAGGATCCGAGTTCCTTCCACGTATCGACGAGGGGGAATTCGCGATCGATATCAAAAGGCTTCCTTCCACTTCCATCAACTATTCCAGAGACACGAATATGGAAATGGAGAAGGTAATCGCACAGTTCCCGGAAGTAACAAGTGTGGTCAGCAAAATGGGACGAGGCGAATCTGCAGCGGAACCCATCGGAACGGAAGAAGGAGAATCCATGGTAAAACTCATTCCTCCTAAGGAATGGACCAGCGCTTCTTCTCGAGACGAACTAATGGATAAAATGAAGGATGCTATCCTAAAATCGGTTCCTTCGAGTACGATCTCACTTTCTCAGCCGATCGAGAACAGGGTGAATGCACTTCTCTCCGGATCGAAAGCGGACGTAGTGATCAAAATTTACGGAGATGATCTGCAGACATTAAAAGAAACTGCGGCTAAATTCGCAGATAAGATCAAAAAAGTCCCGGGTGCGGCGGACTTAAGAGTACAAAGAGTGCTTGGTCTTCCTTTGATCCAGATCAAAGCCGATAGACAAAAGATGTCGCGTTACGGAGTGGCCGCGGAAGAGATTCTCACTACGGTGGAATCGTTACGGATAGGAAGAAAGGCAGGAAAAGTATTCGAAGGTTTCAAACGATTCGACCTAGTCGTTCGTTTACAGTTGGATGTTTCGGATTTGGACAAACTGGAAAATATTCCCGTCATGACCTCGACGGGTGTTACGGTTCCTCTGGGCCAGGTAGCAACAATAGAATTTGTGGAAGGTCCGGCGGCAATTTATAGAGAATCCTTAAAACGTAGGATTATGGTAGAGACCAACGTAAGAGGAAGGGACTTAGTCGGTTTCGTAAACGAGGCCCAAAAGGTCACAGCAGACATTGAAAAAAATCTTCCGGAAGGTTATAGAACGGACTGGGGAGGTCAATTCGAAAACTTCCAAAGAGCAAAGAATAGATTGTTAATGGTTGTACCGATTGCTCTCGGGATTATCTTCGTAATGTTGATCGCTGCCTTCGGAAATATTTATTATGCAGCCGGAGTATTTATCGTAGTACCGCTTGCAGTCGCGGGAGGGATCATAGGACTTGTGTTGAGAGGTCTTCCTTTTAGTATTCCTGCCGGGGTAGGATTTATCGCGGTAAGCGGTATCGCAGTACTGAACGGGGTCGTATACGCTTCCACTCTCAAAGAAGAATTAGAAAAAGGGATCACCATTTCCAAGGCGGTATTAACTGCGGGCCTTCATTCACTTCGTCCGGTAATGACAACGGAGATTATCGCGGCAGTGGGATTTATTCCGATGGCGATCTCTACCATGGCCGGGGCAGAAGTACAAAGACCTTTGGCAACGGTTGTCATCTTCGGAGTAATCGTAGCTACCGTTCTTTCTCGTGTGCTTCTTCCTATCGTGATGGAATTCCTTCTAAATATCTACCAAGACCAGGAAAGAAGAAAAGAAGCCCGTAAAAGAAAATTAGAGTCCGAATTCCAAGCTTCCAGAGCCCAAGAAAGAATTCCGGTAACTCTGGAAGAAGTTTCCTGGGATAGCGAAGAGATCCATGAAGAACCGGAAGAAACAGTAAGCTCCAAATCCAAACGTTCTAAAAACGGAGCGAAAAAGAGAAAATAAGGGCCTCTTCGAATGAAAATCCGAACTTTTACATATTAGTTCACACGGAGAGCACAGAGATTCACGGAGTAGACTTCACTTGCTTCCAGCTCTGTGCGCTCAGTGATCTCTGCGTGAAATTTTCTACTTTTTACTCTTCAATCCGGACAAAATCGTAGATACAACGGATCTTAAAAATTCGACACGATCCTCTTCTATATTATCGAATACCATACGAGGATGATGAAAAGCGGCAGTCCCTTCAAAAATGATCCTTGCACCTTCTTTAGAAGTATTACAAAAAAATAATCCTTTTTGGATACCTTCCTGGACCATCTTCTCCAATTGTTCGTACATTGTCTGGATATGTTTTTTAACGAAGGGTCTTGTTTTCTCTGCGGAATTATTAAATGCAGTATAAATTCTCGGATCGGACTGGACCTTCTCCCGTTTCATTTTATGGAGAGTCATTAGCCACTCAAGGATCCTTTCTTCCAACGGGCCGGTCTTTGCGGAAATTTCTGCAAGAGCAATATCGATACGATCCAGCCATCTTTTAGAAATGGAATCGAGTAGAGCCTCTTTGTCTGCGAAATGTTTGTATAAAGCGGCGTGACTTAGATTCAGGTTTCTAGCCACATCCGTAAGTTTCAAACGCTCGACGCCATTTTTTCTGATCTCAATCTCTGCGGCATCGAGCACTTTTTCTTGTAGTTCTTCCGGCTTTAAACCTGTTTTAGGCATCTCTCATTTAACGACGAGCTGCATCAAATGAGAAGGATATCTATCTCCCTGGAAGGTACCTTCCGGAAAAGACTCGTCCAGTGTATCGAGTTCTTCCTTACTTAAGGTAACCGAAAGTGCATCTAAATTTTCCTTCAGACTTACTCTCCTTGTGGAACCGATCAGAGGAATAATATCCTCTCCTCTGTGAAGCACCCAAGCGATAGCAAGTTGGGCTGTAGTGCATCCCTTCTTCTTTGCAAGCGTTTGAAGCAGACTCACATGTTCCAAATTCGCTTCAAGGTTTTTTCCTTGGAAACGAGGAGAATTGGATCTAAAATCGGGAACACCCAAAGCGGTTTCTATTTTTCCGGTCAGAAGCCCTCTTCCCACAATTCCGTACGGAATGATTGCCACTCCGAGTTCTCTTGCCGTTTGTATGAGCTCCTTCTCGATCACACGGGTCGCCAAAGAATATTCCACTTCCACGGCAGTGACCGGATGGACCTTATGCGCCCTTCTTAAATTTTCAGGAGAAGCTTCCGAAAGTCCCAAATAACGCACATATCCTTCCTGGATCAGATCGGCGATCGCCCCTACGGTTTCTTCGATCGGAATTTCAGGATCGACACGAGATGCCTGATAAATATCGATCACCTCCGTTCCGAGACGAGTGAGAGAATGTGCCGCAAAGTTTTTGACTGAATTCGGTCTGAAATCGTATCCGATGAATGCTCCGGATGGACTTCGAAGTCCTCCGAACTTCACGCTGATCATCGGCTTGGTCTTTCTACCTTTCAGCGCTTCCGAGATCAAAAGTTCGTTATGACCGGTCCCATAGAAGTCACCCGTATTCAAAAAATTGATCCCGGAATCAAGGGCCTCGCGGATGGTCGCAATCGACTCTTCCCTACTCCTGGTCTCTTTTGTTCCGTAAAAGTCCGACATTCCCATACATCCCAAACCGACTTGGGAAACCTCAGGACCGTTTTTTCCTAATTTTCTCAGTTTCATGCGAAATCTCCATTTAGTTACAAATTACTTTTTTTATAATATGTAACTAAATGCAATCTATTTTCTGAACGGTTTTTTGTCGGAGTTCCTACATTTCTTGCTTTTCGCTTTCCGACATAATACCATTCTAGCGTTCCGGAGTAGCAGATCCCATGGAACACCAGAAACCGATTGTCCAACTTTTAGATGCGACTAGAGAACCTTTCAATTTGGCGATCGCGTCCGCTCGGACTTGCTATTCTTCCAAGGGGATTTTGCTTCCCGAGGACATGATCCGCACGGAAAAATCCCTCGAGATCCGAGACAAAGTGGCTAAATCCACAAAAAAAGCGGGGCATCTCACCACAAGACAGCATCCTCATTTTATATTCACCCTGGACAAGGTGTCTCGTCAGTTCGTCTGGTCCTTTTTACATTCTCATCCGTACTATAATTCGGAACAGGTGAGCCAAAGATATGTAGAAGTGAAAAAAGAAAATTATTATATCCCGCCTACTCTGACAGGAAAGCAGAAGGAATTCTACTTGGAAGCGGTTGAATCCGCATCTAACGCATATTTTGAATTTGTAGAACTTCTACATCCGTTCATTCAAGACGAATATTTCCTCGTTTACAAAGCGAGGGCCAATTATCCTGAAAAATGGCAGCAACCCATTAAGAAGAAGTGCCTGGAAGTAGCACGTTACCTTCTTCCTTTGGGAACTTATACTTATCTGTATCATTCCGTAAACGGACTCACTCTACATAGATACCATCGTTTGATGAATTCTTTCGATGTTCCGGAAGAGCAACGCCTAGTCGTGGAAGAGATGATCGAAAAAGTAAAAGAAATCGATCCTCTGTATGTGGAAGAAATGGATGATCCGATCCCTCTGGAAGAAACTGCCGAGTACAAATTTTTCAAAGAATTCTACCAAGACGGCGCGAACGAATATAGGCCGGAAGCAGCCAAAAATTTCGTAAGAGAATTCGACGAGGATATGGATAACCGTTATTCGCGATTGGTTTCCTATTCTTCCAACGGTCCTGAGGTTTTGGCTTCTTCCGTTCGTGCGGTCTTAGGTTTGTCTAAAAATTCTTTGAATAACGAAGAAGCGATCCGACTTGTGATGGACCCTTCCAAGAACAAACATCTGACTTCCACTCTGAACGAGACAACGATGAGCCCTCTTTCTAGAGCGATGTTCAACGTGCATTATTCTTTCAAAAAAAGGATCTCTCATTCCGCGGATAGCCAGGACCAGAGACATAGAATGGTGCCGGGCTCCCGCCCTGTGCTAATGAGTCAGTATACCGGAATGCCCGACTATATCGTTCCTAAGGTTGTATTAAAATATCCTCAATTAGAGGAAACTTATAGAAGAAGAATGGACGGGATTTTCAAGAGCTTGAACCGTTTTATCGAGGCAGGCGGATCTCCGGAACATGCCTCTTACCTTCTTCCGAACGCTTTCCCTGTCCGTTTTTATGAAAGTGGGGATCTATTGAATCTGCATCATAAATGGAGAGCGAGAACCTGTTATAATGCTCAGGAAGAAATTTTCCAAGCCTCTATCAATGAACTTGTGGATTTGACGAAGGTGCAACCTGAGATCGCAAAATGGATCAAGGCGCCCTGTTGGATCCGTCTGCAAGGTGATATCAAACCGTATTGCCCGGAAGGGGATCATTATTGCGGGACCCAAGTTTGGAAAAGAGAATTGGACGAGTACGATAGAACTCTGTAATTTTCGTTTTATCTTGTTTCTATTCTGAAAATTTTTCCGCCATAGTCCACTAGGTAAACTTCTCCGTTTGCGTCTTCTCCGAAAGAAGACACATTGGAAGAAAATCCCATTTCGGAAGTATGTTCTATGTGTCCGTTCACTTTAGTCCCATCCCAAAGAATGGACCAGATCCTTCCAGCTATAAAATCACCGTAAAAATATCTTCCGTTCAATTCGGGAAAATTCATTCCTCTATATACATAACCGCCTGTGATGGAACTTCCAACAAAATGATTGTATTCTAATTTTGGAAAACTGATCCCGGAAGTATTACATCCGAACGAAGGATCATAACAATGATTTCCTTCCGTGAGTCTCCAGCCGTAATTTTTAATTCCTGTGCTTACGGCTTCTATATTCAATTCTTCGAAATTGTTTTGCCCCACATCCCCGATATAAAGATCTCCCGTGTTTCGATCCAAACTGAATCTCCAGGGATTCCTAAGACCCCAATCCCAAATATGAGGATTTTCTAATCCAACCGCAGGCCTATTCCCCGGAGCGGGAGTCGGATAATTGTCTATATCTATTCGTAAAATTTTCCCAAGTGAAGATTCCAGATCCTGGGCATTATTATTCGGGTCTCCCGCGCCCCCTCCGTCTCCCATTCCCACCAAAAGATAACCACCTGTATCGAAGACCATCATTCCTCCATTATGATTACTGAATGGTTGGTCTACGGTAAACAGAATGGAACCGGAACCGGAGTTTGCAAGATCAGGATCGGAAGAAGATCTGGCATATTCCGCAACAACAGTATCTCCGTCCGATTTTCGAGTATAATTTACCCAAAATCTTCCGTTCGAATTATAATTGGGATGGAATGCAAGACCGAGAAGTCCTCTCTCTCCGGAGAAGGAAATTAGATCTAAACCGTCGGACCCCAAATCCAAAAAAGGAGAAGGGAGAAGAATGCCGTCTTTGATCAAGCGGACCTTACCCCCTTGCTCTAAAACGAACATCCGACTCGAATCTCCCGACGGAGAAACGAGAAACAAAGGAGCATCGAACCCGGAAGCAATTTCGGTGAGTTTCAAACAAGGAGGATTTCGATCTTCGCTACATCCGAATAAAAGCGGAAGAAACGGAATATTAGAACCATCCGGTTTAGAACATCCGAGTAAGGATATAAAAAGGTATAAGATCGAATAAACGCAGATCTTCCGGATTTTAAAGATCGGTTCCATCTTTGTTAAATTTATTATCCTTCTTATTTAAAAAAACAAGCTGAAAGCCTGAGCTTCTCTCTTTTCGAAAAAATAAAAAAAGAAAGGACTAAAAACCGATTTCGGAGTAAATCATCCATGAGCAGAGTATGAAAACAGTTTCCCCTTCAAGGGCCGAAGAATTGGTCCGATACCGCAGATTCATTCATAAACATCCCGAACTTAGATACGAGGAAGTCGGGACAGCGGATTTCGTCTCTAAACATCTCGAATCCCTAGGTTATACTTTCCAGTCCGGGATCGCAAAGACAGGGATTGCCTGTCTGATAGATTCGGGAAAACCGGGTAAAACCCTTTTAGTAAGGGCGGATATGGATGCTCTTCCGATCTTTGAGGAGAATAAGACGGATTATACTTCCGTTCACGAAGGAGTTATGCATGCATGCGGTCATGATGCTCATACTTCTGTTTTAATGGGACTTGCCTCCGAACTAAAAGAAAATCCAAGCGCTATCGTACCGAAAGGAAGGGTTTTGTTGGTATTCCAACCTGCGGAAGAAGGTGGACAAGGCGCAGACCGCATGATAGAAGAAGGAATATTAGAAAAATACGATGTATCTGCCGCTTTAGCCCTTCATGTTTGGAATCATATTCCCGTAGGAAAAATAGGAGTTGTAGACGGCCCTATGATGGCCGCAGTGGACGAGTTTAAAATTACTGTCCAAGGGGTCAGTGGCCACGGAGCCATGCCACAACATACTGTGGATCCTATATTAGTAGGATCTCATATAGTTACCGCCCTCCAAAGTATCGTATCCAGAAATACCGATCCTTTAGATTCTTGCGTAGTAACTGTAGGCGCATTCCATGCAGGACATGCATTCAATGTGATTTCCGAGACTGCGGAATTAAAAGGTACGATCCGCACATTCACCAAAGAAATGTTCGATAAAGCTCCGGAATTATTCAAAAAAGTCGTAGAAAATACTGCGTCAGCGTTCGGCGCAAAGACGATCATCCATTACGAAAGAACGAATGCTCCCACGATCAATCATCCGGAAATGGCAAATATCGTCCGAAAAGCGTCGGAGAATATTTTAGGTCCGAACTCAGTCACGGAAGAACATGCTAAAACCATGGGAGGAGAGGACTTCTCCGCATTTTTGATGAAGGTCCCTGGATGTTACTTTTTCGTGGGTTCCATGAACGAAAAAAAGGGCCTTGTTCATCCACACCACAGTTCCAAATTCGACATCGATGAGGCTTCTTTACCGATCGGGCTGTCAGTGATGAAGGAAGCGATCCGACTCTATTTAGAAACTCATTAAGGATCTGAAATAAAATACAAGTGCAGGAATTCCAACATGCGGGATCCGACATTTGTTGAAAATCCTACATGGGAGTGGAGAGCGCCCCCGCCCCTTCGCAGCGATCCTTAGAGAGCGAGAAGGCGACCAGTTTTCCTGAGTCGGTGACGAAAGTCAAACGAGTCGAACTCTAGATCGACACGATTTACTTGATCGAACGCAAATTTGTAAAACCGGCCCCCACCCTGGTTCGGGTGGAGGAGGTGGGCTTGTGGGAGAAGCAATTTCCCCATACACCAAAAAGCCCGAAATTTCAATCCCTATTTTCGCTCATGACCATTGTAGGAATTCCAACATTGCACGACGAAGATCATGCTCCCCAGGGCAGAAATTTCTCCTCGTTTTTCATAGTTGTTTCCTTTTTCAGATCCTTCTCCTTTCTAAACGATTGAAATCCGGAACTTAAGCTCCATTCTATTTTTAAAAGAGAACATAAAAAACTACTAGTGGAAACATTTCTTTCCTTAGCGAAACCCATTGCCTCCCAATAATCGGAGCCGTATACTCTAACTCTTTTTCTGGAATCGCTACTTTTAACTTTTTCAAAATCGAGTTTCGGGATTTTTCCCTTTTGTCTTTTTTCCCTAAAGGATGAAATTAGGATTTGTAGAATTTCCTTAGGTTCTCCTATATGAAATACTGCATCTCTCCAAATCGATTCCATCTCCAAGGGAATTCTCCAATCGATTTGGATCATTCCCCGATTTTCTAAAATTTGTTTTCTAAAAACTTCTTCCATATTCGCCTCCGAATGCTTGGATCGAATCCATAATATGAAACGAATATCTTCAAATGAAAAACGGAATGAATATTAAAATTTTTGAATTTAGTTCGTCTTAGATAAAATCTTGCAACTAAGACGAAAAGTTTGGAGACGTAAACAAGAATTTGAAACCGTAGTCAATCACAAAACCGCCACAGCTTCCTCTCGCAAAAGAATCCCTGGAACCAATATTCCGCGGGATATACTAAAGGATGTTGGAACTCCAACATCTTACATCTTGTATGAGTGAAGATTCAGAATAGAATGGAAAAAAAGATCAGGCCCTCATCGCCTCGATCTCATCCACTTCTTTTGCAATCATAGAAGTTAGAACGATCGGATCATCTCCGTTCACAAGAACATCGTCTTCTATCCGAACTCCGATCCCTCTAAAACCTGCCGGGATCGTTTCATCTGTTGGATCAAAATATAATCCGGGTTCCACAGTGACCACAAGTCCGTTCTGCATAGATTTACTTTTTCCATTCTCAAAATAACGGCCCACGTCATGCACATCCATTCCAAGATAATGACCGGTCCTATGCATATAAAATCTGCGGTATTCTCCCTTTTCAATGATCTCAGAAAGTTCGCCTTTTAATAAACCCAGATCGATCAGTCCGGAAGTTAGATTTTTAACGGTTTTCTCATGGACTGCATTGAACTCTACGCCTTGTTTTGTGTCCAAGATCGCTTGTTTTTGCACATCCAAAACTAATTGGTAAATGGTTCTTTGTTCCGAAGTGAATTTTTTTCCCGAAGGGAAAACGCGAGTAACGTCGGCGGTATAATAATCCTTCTCAGCACCGCTGTCCACTAAAATCAGTTCGTTATCGCCGATCTTCGCACGATTGGTGGTATAATGAAGAATGGTGGCATTTTTTCCTGCGGCTACAATATGCCCGTACCCCCCACCCCAGGCTCCATGTTTTAAATATTCGGATTCCAGAATGGACTCTAATTCGAATTCGTACATTCCCACTTTGGTCTCTCTGAACAATCTTTCGTGGCCAAGAGCGGTGATCCTGGAAGACTCTTTTAATTTTTCGATCTCTTCAGGTGATTTATACATTCTCATTTCATGAAGAAAGTTTGGGATCTCCCATCGTTGCGGGCCGAATTTACCTTCCCTCAGTCTTCTATTCAAAGAACTGATAAGTTCGAGTAACTCCGAATCTCTTTTGGAGTCCTTTCCGAAAAAATGATATAAGGTGAACTGATTGGTAAGAATATCCGAAATTTTAGATTCCCATTCTCCTAGATCGAAACTTTGATCCAGCTCCAATCTTTTTTCGATCTCTTCTTTTCCGAGACGAATGCCTGTCCAAATTTCTTTTTCCTTATCTTTAGGAAGCGCAAAATGAGCGGAGAAGTCCCTGCGTAAGACCAAAACACCGTCTTCTTCCTCGATGCCTGTCAGATAATAATAATCCGAATCTTGTCGGAATTTATACTCCACATCTCTATTACGGATCTTTTGAGGGGCTGCAAATATAAGTAATACTTCCGACTCTTTTAAAAAATTCTGAACTTCTCGGATCCGTTTTCGAAAAATGTTTTGGTCCATAATTACCCTTTTATTAGACGAATTCCTTCTTCCACCATTCTGTCCGTATCCTGTTCCAACATACAACGAAAATGTTTTTTAGGACATACCCTTCCCCCGTGAATACCACAAGGACGACAGTCTAGACCGTTTACCTCGGATATAAACACACGACTCGCTAAAGGTGTATATCCGAATGCGGGAATGGTGGCGCCAAAAGCAGCCAAGGTCGGAATATTAAACGCGGAAGCAAAATGAATGGGAGAAGAATCATTGGTTACAAGAAGTTCCGCCCCACTCATCAAATAACTCATTTCAGGCAGACTTGTCTTGCCGGCAAGATTGATCCCGAAACCTTCTCCCACTTCTTCGCAAAGTTTAGAATCACCTTTGCCTCCGGTCAGAACGATCTTCAGTCCGGTCCTTTCATGAAGAAGTTTACTGACCGTTTTAAATTTATCCGCCGGCAAACGTTTCGTTTCCCAAACGGAAGAAGGAGAAACCAAAATATAATTCCCCTTTTCTAAACCGTTCTTTTTCATTTCGGATTGGATACCGGTGACGGACTCAGGTTTCCAAAATAGTTCCGGTTGTCTGGAAATTTTTTGCCTTTCTTCTTCGGTGTAAATAAGAGAAAGAAGTTTGTCCACCTCATGAGGTCCTCTTAATAATCTTGGCTTTCTTTCATTCAATAAAAAAGAAAATCCTGCCGTCCCATAACCGATCCTTCTTTTGGCTCCGCTTAAAAAAGAAATAATGGATGAACGAAACGAAAAATGGGGAGAAATACAAATCGTAAAATTATATTTTCTTAATTCTTTGCAAAAGTCCCAAAATCCGAAAAGGGAGGATTTAATCTCCTTCTTGTCTAAAGGTATGATCCGGTCGATCCAAGGATTCGCTTCCAGAACGGATTCGGTCCCCTTGTTCACGATCACAGTCATTTTGGAACCGGGAAATTTTCTCTTGATCTCCCTAAAAAGCGGAGTCGTTAAGATCAGGTCTCCTAAAAACGCAGTTTGGATGACTAAAATATTTTCAGACATTTATTTTTTGGCCTCAAGGATGGTCGCAAAATTATTCACACCCAATCCTCCGATGGATAAAGCGAGCGCAGTGTCCGAATCATTCTCATTCATAAATGTACAAAGTTCCGCAATTTGGGCGAGACCGGAAACTCCCACAGGATGACCTCTTGTTTTTAATCCTCCCGAAGGATTGATAGGGAGTTTTCCTCTTTTATCCGTGATCCCTTCTGCTACATTTGCAAGCGCCTTCCCTTGCGGAAATAAACCTGCATCTTCTGAGGCAATGATCTCAAAGATCGTGAATGCATCGTGAAGTTCCGCAACCCGAATATCGGAAGGTTTTTTACCCGATTCCGCATAAGCCTGCTTGAAAGCGGATTTAGATGCAGGAAAACTCAAGCCCCCTGGCACGGAGTTCACTTGGCCTAGTCCATGCCCCGTGCCGGTGATCTCAATTTTTTTACGGTCCTTCTTCAATCTTGCCGGATCCGTTTCCAATAATACGGCGCAGGAACCGTCGGACAAAGGAGATATATCATATAAACATAATGGACTGGAGAACATGGGAGAGGAGAAGTATTCCTCCTCGCTTAAGTTTTTTTGAATATGCGCGATCTTATTTTCGAGGCCGTTATCATGCAGCTTTTTGGATAATTTAAAAAGTTCCTTTCTAGTATATCCAAAATCCCTTAAATATCTGGTAGCAGTCAAGGCGCCGCCCTGGGCCATGGACATAGCCAGATTCCTTTGCTGGGACGAGAGCACTGAACCTAAAAGTAAATTATTCTCTTCTCTCGGAAGTCTACTCATGACCTCCGTACCGATCACAATCCCTCTTTTAAATTTTCCTGATAGAAGTAGGTAACGGGCCAGATGAAGAGCGGATGCCCCACTGGAAGATGCAGTCTCGGAACGGATCGCGAATAAGGAAGAAAGTCCCAGATCTTCTTTGATCTTTGCCGGTAAAAAAATTTCTCCGGTATAACGTTCCGGGGCCATACATGCAAAAATTAGAAATTCGGGAACAAAGCCTGGGTTCTTTTTAAGTAAGTGATTCGCAGTCTCATACGATAGCGATTGATAGTCGGAATCAATCTTGCCGAATTTACTTAAATGTGAGTCGAGCACATAGGCCGAGGTCATATTCCTACAAATTTTCCCGTTCCTGATTTCGAGCAAAGTCAAAAACTTAAAGATCTACTCTGCCTTTTTTCGAATCTCGCTTTTCAAAATAGGCACTCTCGTTTATAGTGATCTAAGGTAGGAGAAACGACGTGAAAGGAAACCAAGAAGTCCTCGATATCTTAGCGGAAGTGCTCTCCGCCGAACTCACAGCGATTAACCAGTACTTTATTCACGCAAAGTTGAATAAAAACTGGGGTTACGATAAACTTGCTTCTTACATGAAAAAAGAATCCATCGAAGAGATGAATCACGCAGACCAAGTGATCGAGCGCATCCTATTTCTCGACGGAATTCCCGATCTGCAAAGATACATGAAGATCAATGTAGGCAAGGATATCGAAAGTATCCTAAAAAATGATTTGGACGTGGAATACAATGCCGTAGAACGTTTAAATCGCGGGATAGAAATTTCCACCAAAAACAAAGACAACGGCACACGTGAATTGCTCGAGAAGATCCTCGTCTCCGAGGAGGAGCATATCGACTGGCTCGAGGCCCAGCTAGAGATCATCAAAACCATTGGGGTCCAAAATTATTTGGCCCAACAAATCACCTAAGCATTGAATTCCAAAAAACCATCTCCTAAAAAATCCCCTTCTTCCGGTTATGGCAAGAAGGGGCCAGCGAATAAATCAGGTTCTTCTTTTTCCAAACCGACTCGATCAAAAAACTCGAGTGCCGATAAAGATTCCGATCGTAAACCCTATCGCTCTAAAGAAAAAGGCGATTCAGAACGACCTTATCGCCCCAAAGACGGAAATTCCAAATCAGGATATTCCTCCGACAAACCGAAAGAAAGAGGACACTCTAAACCTTCTCGTTCAGGCATTGATAGAAAGCCGCCTGCTCGGTCCGGAAATCGTAAATTTTCCGACGATGACAGAAAACCATATCGTGAAAAGGATTCCAGCAGAGATGATCGGAAACCGTTCACTCGGAATTCGGACCGCGGAGAAAGAAAACCGTTCTCCCGTGACTCCGATCGCAGTGAAAGAAAACCTTTTTCCGGAAACTCAAGAGGAGAAGGTAGAAGTTCCTTCGGTGAAAATTCCAACAGAGGAGAGCGCAAACCGTTCACTCGCAATTCAGATCGTGGAGAACGTAAACCATTCTCCCGTGACTCCGACCGCAGCGAAAGAAAACCTTTTTCCGGAAACTCAAGAGGAGAAGGTAGAAGTTCCTTCGGTGAAAATTCCAACAGAGGAGAGCGCAAACCGTTCACTCGCAATTCGGACCGCGGAGAAAGAAAACCATTCTCCCGTGACTCCGACCGCAGCGAAAGAAAACCTTTTTCCGGAAATACAAGAGGAGAAGGTAGAAGTTCCTTCGGTGAAAATTCCAACAGAGGAGAGCGCAAACCGTTCACTCGCAATTCAGATCGTGGAGAACGTAAACCATTCTCCCGTGACTCCGACCGCGGAGACAGAAAGCCGTTCTCCCGTGACACAGGTCGCAGCGAAAGACGTCCTTTTTCTCCACGGGGAAAAGAAGGATTTCGTTCCGAACGTCCAACTCGCCCTTATGAAGAAGATCACTATAGAGAAGGTATCCGAGCCGGTTGGCAATCCGCAAAACTTTCTCTTTCCGAATTCGATAGACCGGAAGCGCTCACCTATCACGCGTCATGCGGAGACGGTCTTGCCTTCCTATTAAAAGAAGAAGTCAAAGAAGCAGGCTTGGAAATTCTTTCCGACAATAGAGGAGGAGTTTTCTTTAAGGGACCTTCTAAAAAAGTCAGGGATTTTTGTTTGAGTTCCGGGATCTCTTCCGGGATCAGTTTCGAATTGTCTTCTTGGCAGGACATTCAAGGACCTGACGATCTATACGAAGTCGCGGCGATGTTCCCTTTCGAAAAATTACTTTCTCCTGGCACCAAGTTCCGAATAGACGCTGCCACAAAGGATAGCCTGCAAGATTCACGTTATGCGACTTATCGTTTAAAAGATGCGATCTTCGACAGATTCAGGGCACAAGGCCTGGAACTTCCGGAAGCGGATCGTGAAGAGCCTGAGGTATTATTCTACCTTCGCTCCAGAATGAACCAGGTAAAATTATTCCTGGCATTACACGCACAACCTTTACAAAGAAGAGGTCATGGCAGAGAAGGGGGAGAAGCTCCGCTCAGAGAGACCTTGGCCCAGGCGCTTCTCCGCTTTTCCGGTTGGAAACCGGGAGAGGCATTGTACGATCCATTCTGCGGTTCAGGAACTCTATTGATAGAGGCAGCACTCAGAATGAGAAACGGCGGCTGGGTGAATTATAAAAGTTTATCCAGATCTTCTATCTTCACCCGACTTTTCGGACCTTGCAAAGCGAAGGAAGAATGGGACTCCAAAGAGATCCTACTCTTCGGTTCCGATATCTCGGAAGATGCAATCGACCTAGCGAAGAAGAATGCAAAAGAAGCGGGTGTCGCCGACCTGATCCATTGGAAGGTAGCTTCCGCAGAGGACCAGGAGGCAGGCCTTGGCTTCAAAGAAGGAAAGATCGTAACCAATCCTCCATACGGAGTCCGTTTGGGAGATAAGGATTCGGTTTCCGAACTTTATTCAAACTGGGGAGAGACCTTAAAAAAGAATTTTTCAGGTTCCTATGTAGCTTTAGTGGCGGGAGATCCTTCCCTTTTAGGCTTTTTAAAACTGAAGTCCGACAAAGAACAATCCGTCACGATTGCTAAGTTAAAAGGAAAATTAGTTGCCTACCGGATCGACTAAACCAGATTCCAGGGAGAGATGAATCACCAGGAGATCTTACTCAAACTTTTAGAAGTCACAGAAAACTCCAAGGACAGTTTTCAGTTCCTGAAACTCTTCCGGTCCTTGGAGCCTGAAAAATTTGCGGTCATACATGCAAGCTCCGAAACATTGACTGAGTCCGCGGAAGCATTCTTATACAATTTAAAGTTATTACAAAAATTACAGCTTTTTCCCGTAGTCGTTCTGGAAAAGGATGGAGTCTCTTACGCAAATCTGTTCTATCGTTCTCCCGCTTCCAAGATCAGTTTGGAATCCATCAAGGACTCATTGGAAGAAGGACAAGAACTTCCCGGTTCCCGAAACCTTCCGGCAAAATGGTTTAGAAATCCAAGCCAAGCATTGGAATCCGTCCTCTCTTCTATAAAAGAAAAGAAGATCCCCGTATTCGTTACGGACCAAGGTGGATCCGAAATATATCCTTACCTTTCCAATTTATGCAAGGAGCTGAGGACCAAAAAGTTAATTCTACTTACTACTAGAAGCGGACTTTATAATTCCGACGATAAAAAGATCTCTATCTTAGATTTCGAATCTTCCGAAAACCTTCAAAAAGAAGATCAGTCCCTATTCAATGAATGCAAACGGATCTTTGAATACACCGGAGATCCGAATCTCCAGATAGCGATCACTTCCGCTCCGGGTTTATTAAAAGAATTATTCACCATCAAAGGTAGCGGAACTCTATTAAGAAAAAAGAATAAAATAGAATTCCATACCGATTTTAGAAATTTAGATCCTAAACGACTGAACTTACTGATAGAGGATTCTTTCGGAAGAGGATTAAAACAAGGTTTTTGGAATAAGGAATTTTCCGGTATCGTTTTGGAATCCGAATACAAAGGATGTGCCCTTCTACAAAACACTCCTTGGGGAACATTTCTTTCCAAATTCGCGGTGAACGAGATAGCGAGAGGAGAAGGAGTAGGAAGAGATATCTGGGACGAGATGTTAAAAAAAACACCTACTCTTTTCTGGAGAGCCAGAGCCGAGAATACGATCTCCAAATGGTATGCAAAAGAATGTAGCGGCCTTCAAAAAGAAGGAATCTGGGTCTATTTTTGGATCGGATTACAAGAGAAAGAAATTCCTTCCGTCTGCGATTTTTTAAGAAACCTTCCGGAGGATCTGGAATCTAAACAAAAGATCGATTCCTGATATGGAAAAGAATATTTTTTTATACGATGGAGACTGCGGTTTTTGTTCCGGTCTCGCCTCCCGCTTGTCTGAAATATCCTTAGACAAAAACATAAAATTCGTGAGTTTTAGAGGTCTTTCTACCCAGGATCTAAAAGAACTGCATCCAAGTTTAGAGCCTAAATTCGTAGCAGGGAATGTACAATTGATCTCCGGAAACATGAGATATCCCGGATTTTTTGCGGTCCGAAAACTTTCTCATTCTTTAAAAGGTTGGAGATGGGTTTCTCCGCTTCTCTATCTTCCCTTGGTCCCTCTGCTCGGGATGATTGTGATGAATCTATTAAAATCGATTCGATCCAAGGTTTAGCGAGAGAGCTGAGACACCGTCTTCTTTAGACCTTCATAAAATACTAAACGTGCATCCAATGCAAGTTTAGATCCTTCTCTTACTTTTTGCATTTTTTCAGGATCCGTTGCCACGGATTCTATCAGCCTAAACATTTTTTCAGAATGAGATTCGTCGGCTTCCAGATTCACTTGGAAAAATTTTCCTTCGGGAAGCGTAATCCTGGACTTCAGATCAGAATAAGACTTATACATTCTGGAATATTCCAATTTTAGAAGATACTCATTTGCCGGTCCAAGCGCTCCCAGGGCGGAATAAAAATCGGTTGTCGTAATTCTTTTCATCAGATCCAGATAAGCTTTTGTTTCCGGAAGTATATCCTCCTGAGTGACTGCCTCACCCATCTCGTAGAGAAACTTTCTAAGGATAGAAACATGTGAATCTTCTTCTTTTCCTTCCCCCAATTCTTCCCAGATATTTTGTACTATAACTATCTTAGAAGGCACAAAATTGGTGAGAGCGGCAGTGTTTAAGAACCAATTCACGAAATCTACCGATACAAAATATTCCTGCTTCAACCAAAGAAGAAGGTCGGACTTTTCCATCCTTTCTTCTTTTTCCTCCAACCATCGATTTGCAGTCAATACGGGGTGGTATCGAACCTGGTCTATCAATTCTTCTCGAAACGTTTTCATCCGTCGATCCCGCTCGTTTGTTTTTCTATTTTCAGTTTGGAATAAAGAAATCTTTCCGTTAAAAATTCTTCTCTCGCGATCTCCAATAATTCTTTCATCAAATCGGAATACGTTCCGAAACTTTTCGAATAACAGATCGGAAAACTGCTGTAATATGAAGATAAGCCGGGAGTCAGATTCCATTCCAAAAACATCGGTTTGCCTTCCGAGTCGGCTTTCCAATCCAATCGGACCGCTCCGGAAGTTTGGAGTAGTTTACATAATTCTAATGAATTCTTTTGGATATACTCCGATCTTTCCTTTTCCAGATCGAAATATAATTTTTCAGGCATACTCAGCTTTGTTTTGGTAATTTCTCCGTATAAACTTTCGCTAGAATTTTCCAACCCAATCCTTGCTACCTGACTTGCCTTGTAACCAAACGTTGGGGAACCGATGACTGCCAATGTCCATTCTTCTCCCGGCAAATAAGATTCGCAGATCCAGGAGGAATATTCTTGGAATTTGGTTTGGAGAAATTGGTCCAAGGCTGCTTTGTCATTGATCCGGTTTTCTTCTCCCACTCCTAAGCTAGAGCCTTCGAATCTGGGTTTGAAGAATACTGGGAATTCTGATTCCTTAGGAAGTCTCGCTCCGCGGAATGTGGAATCCGAATTCCGTGGCAAGTTCCGCACCTCTTTCTGATCAGCGAGCGAATCCATATTCCGCGGCCTATTGGAGCGCGATGTAGTATCTTCGACAAATTCCTTCTCCCAGATCATCCAGGGACTGGTAGGAACACCTGCAGATCCACAAAACAGTTTAGAAAGATGTTTGTCCAAGCTCAGACTCTGGGCATAGACATCCGAACCGGTATGCGGAAATCCGAAATATTCCGCAAGCCCCGGAAGTAAAGCCTCTCTATTCCGAGAGCGGAAACCTTCTACCAAATGGAATAGAACAGGTCGATCCCCGGGCTCTAAGGAAGAATAATCGGAGAGTTTTTGTAGTAGCTTCGACGGAAATTCAATGATTTCCACTTTCTCCCGTAACTCTTCGAGAGTCCGTTTGATCTCTTGGACTGAATTTATATCTTCCCATTCTTGCGCATCTTTTGGATTCATATCAGAACTTTGGATATCTGCTACGATCAAAACGGAAGGAGAATGTGAATTCATTTTCCAGATTCTCCTAAAGGACCGAGGCCTTTCCATGCGGAATAGGAATTCTGTAGTAACTTCGACCAGGTTTCCTCGCTGATCTCCGGATAAATTTCCTCATATTCGCTGTCCACAGGCTCGGGACTCAAATGGTAGGTCCCTCTCACAGCAGATCGGAACACATGATTGCGAGTAGGTTTATGAAATCCAAGATACCAATTCGGGCCGAGACTCACCTTTCCACCACCGCCGGGAAGATCGTTTACAAATTGTGGAATCCCCATACCCGCAACTTTCCCGCGCATATATTCAATAATTTGAATCCCTTTTGCAAGAGGAGTCCTGAAACCGCGGGAACCAGGGATCAATTCCGGATCATACATATAATACGCTCTGATCCTAAGTTCCAAAAGTTTTCGATGGAGCCTAAGCATTGTTTCTCCATCATCATTGATCCCTTTTAGGATCACAGATTGGTTTCCGACACTCACTCCCGCTTTTAGGAGTTTGAGGATGGCATCTTTCGCTTCGGGGGTGCATTCTTTCTCATGATTAAATTGGGTATTACAAAATATGGATAAACGATCCGTATTATGGGATTCTATGATCTTGCATAAATCGTTTGTGATCCTCATAGGAAGTGTGACAGGATTTCTTGTTCCCAATCTGCAAATTTTAACATGAGGGATCTTTTCTAAATTTTCTAAGATCCAATCTATTTTGGAGTCCGAAAGATTGAGAGGATCTCCTCCGGAGATCACAACATCCGAAATTTCCGGATGATTTCGAATATAATCAAAACATAATTCCAGATCCGCAGTTTCCATTCTTTCGGTTGAATCGGAAACTTTTCTTCCTCTCATACAATGCCTGCAATATACGGAACATTCATGATTCGAAAAAAGTAATACTCTGTCCGGATACATATGAGTGAGTCCCTTGACGGGAGAAAGATCCTCTTCATGCAAAGGATCTAATGATTCTTCCGGCGAGAAGAAGGACTCTTCCTTTCTTGGGACGATCATTTTTCGGATAGGACAATTCGGATCTTCCGGATCGGAGAGAAACAGATAATAAGGAGTAGTTCCAACATTCAGTCGGATGGTTTCTTCGATCCCGATCTTTTCGGATTCGGTTAATTGAAAATATTTGGAAAGGTCTTCCGCCTTCACTCTTTTTTGGAGTTGAGCCTTATAATCCGTCCAGATAAAAGAAGAATACAAAGTCTTTCTAGAATCAGCAGGTGACTCTAGATCCGCTACTCCCCGGTTTTTTCCTAACTTCTCCATCCGGAACTCTTTTCCCATCCTTATGCCCGCGCAGGGAAAATCAAGCGAAGGAAAAAAGGAATGCCTCGAATTCCCCGACCAAAATGATTGTATTGCTAATGGATTGGAATCCCAAACGGATCCGCGCACTTGCCTTCGATGTGGACGGAACCCTATTTTCTTCGGAAGGAATCATTTTAGAAACCTATGCGGAAGCAATCCGCAGATTTTCTACGAACTCTCGGATCCCACTCGAGGTCCCGAATCGGGACAGGATCATGCTAGAGATCGGAAAACCGGTCAAAACCATCTTTTTGAACCTGGTTCCACAACTCAAAGAGTCCGAAAGAGACCAGATCTCCGACTCCGTTCTGGAACTTTTAGTGTCTAAGATCCGACAAGGAGAAGGTGAATTCTACCCTAAGGTCAAAGAAACAGTCACTTCCCTCAAAAATAAGGGCTATCTCATCTTAGCTGCCTCGAATGGCAGAAGGCCCTATGTAGAAACCATCCTGGAAGTCGCAGGGATCCTGCCCTTATTCGATCCGATTGTGGTCCTGGATAATGAGAAGATCAAAACCAAACCGGATATCGTCGCCAAATACATCCGAGATTATTCCTTTTCTCCTGACGAGATCTTGATGATCGGGGACAGAAGTTCCGACCATGAAGCGGCTCGCAAAAACGGAAGCCCATTTGCGTTCTGCGCCTATGGCCACGCTCCTGAGGGAGAAATCCCGGACTGGGAAGTGAGTCTGGCCCAATTGGAAGACCTGGATCGAATATTCTGATCTATTTTCCTCGGAAAAAGAGAGAAGGCGGTTTCCGGATCGGCCGAAAATTGTATTGTGCCCGAATCGGATAAACTTAAATCGCTTCTTTATATCCTGACGGGGGCTCTATTCGTTTTAGTATTATTGGATAAGTCCATGGGGAATAAGAATAACACCCCCGCCGGACAAGAATCCCCATCTTTTTTTTCAAGATTTAATACCATCGGAAAAACAAATCCATTATCCCCCTCTTCTTCTGAGAATAAAGGCAAACAAACCCATGAACAATTAATGGACCAGGCAGAAGATGAAATTTTGACCGAGTTAATGCAGAATGGAGAAAGTTCTTTCGATGAATCCGCTCAGGCTGACTCCAACGATCCGGAAGAAATGTTTATCCCTATCGTCGAAATGCCTAAACCGGAATTGGCATCCGGTCCTTCTCGCAATATTCGTTTGGATCATTCTCCGGGAGAGATCAAACTGTACTTTCTGAAATTTTACGGAAGAGGGAACAAAAGTCACTCTAGGCTTGTTCAGATCAAAAGGAAATTCGACCAAGGAGATAAGATCCTTTTTATTATGAAAGAACTCACCAAGGGACCCTCTGCGGAGGAAAAAACCCAAGGCGTTTTAAATGCACTTCCGAATCGAATGGAATATTCTAAAGAATATTCCGTGGAGAATGGAGTATTAAAATTGTATCTCGGTCCGGACTTTGAAGCGGGTGCCGGTCCTGAACTTCTAAAAGATCGAGTGGATCAGATCTGCTATAGCATTCTGGAAAACTCGGACCTCAGAGGGATCCGACTTTATATTAACGGAAAGCAGGTTCGTTCTTTAGGCGGTGTAGGACTTCCTATCCCGGAAGTGTTAACTAAGAATCCAAGAAAGATCGCAACTCTCTAAAAAGAAAATCTACAAAGTAAATTTTATTCTTTTATTCGTTGGGTTGTATATCCCTTAATTTTAGTTTCCATAAATCTTTCCTTTTTCGAATTTTTACTCACATTGGGATCAGCAATTTCCAAAGAAAAAACGGCGGATCAGGAGAAATTCAAAAGTTTATTGTTCTGATTTCTTACATCTATCTTTCTAGTATTCCTAGGTATACTTTGGCCTTTTTCGCTATTGTAGAAAGACTGTATTTCAGAGGATTATAATGGGAAAGTTTTTTAGCACGGATATAGGAAGACTTAGGCTTCTAGGATTTTTAGAGGGAAGTTCTTTACTTCTACTGGTTTTCGTCGGAGTACCTCTTAAATACGGATTAGGAATCCCTGACTTAGTCAAAATAGTCGGTCCAATCCACGGAGGACTTTTTCTATTATTCCTCCTACAAACATTCAATTTCTCCATTGAAAACTCTTGGAGTTTTAAAGAAAGGACCTGGATCGTACTCTTGGCATCAAGTATCCCGTTCGGAACATTCTATGTGGATAAAACTATATTGAAAAATCTATCCGAAAAGGAATAAGTTTTGTCGGTATTCCAATCTTCTGACAAATACGCCAATCTTTTGTCTGGAATTTTTTTGACTAAATTCGGATTCTTCCTTGCCGCAAGATAGGTTCTATTCGAACGCTGGTCTTATTATGGAGGTTTTTATCCAAGAGACCTTCCATGCGGAAATAAAAACAAATGTTCAAGTGGTTCCCAGGCATAGACCGAAGAATTCGCTTACTGTCAAAGCGAATCTTCTTTAATCGATATCCTCAAGGATTTTTAGAGACCAATTGGAGCGAAATTCGCCAATCTTTGGTTGCCCACTATTCTCTCTGTATCGTAATCAGTTTAATCACTTATTTTCTGCCCAATTCGCGAGACTTCGAAGACGAATCTCTCCTTTTTCTTCAATCCAGCAGGATCACGTTAATCGTTCTTTCCCTTGTTTTTTTATGGAGACATGCCCGTAAAAAGGATTGGGTCCCTAAAAAACTGGAATTCTACAAAGTTTGGACTTCTTCTACACTTCTTATTTCATTCTTTCCTTTCTTATATTTGGATAAGGTCCACTACGATGTCTATCTACATCAGGCATCTGCGATCTTACTCAGTATGAATCTTCTTCTTTGGTTGACCACTACCACAGCGGTTGCCACAAATTTAGTATTCTGTCTGATGTTCCTAGGTATCTGCTACTTGGGAGATTCTCCTATTGAAGTAATGAAAGAATTTCCGATCCTTCTCACCTATCTTTTCGTAGGTACTTTCGGAAATGTGATCATGAATTATTGGAGAACTATGGATTACCGAGATAAAAGAAAATTATACGGTGCCGTTCTCAGGCTTAAGGCCAAAAATCTGCATATTAGAATGATCTCCAACTTGGACGATCTCACCGATCTTTATAACCGCAGGTATTTGATAGAACAATTCGATATCTTCAAGAAGAGAGCAAGACGCCATCAGTTCCAAATGGCACTTGTGATCTTGGATCTGGATCATTTAAAAGAGATCAATGATAAGTACGGACACATGGTCGGTGACGAGGCTCTGCAAACTCTTTCCGCAGTCATGAAATCCAGAGTCAGGTCCACGGATATTTGTGCGCGAATCGGTGGAGATGAGTTCTGTGTTCTTTTGGATTCGGTAGATCCTAAAAGTCTAAAAACTTTATGCGAGTCTTTGCGGAAAGGTGTGGAATCTCATCCACTTTCCATCCAAGATACGAACGGCAAGCCGGTGAATATCACCGTATCCATAGGCGCTGCCATTCTATCTTATGATGAGGATTTTACTTTCGACGATCTATACCAATCCATAGACTCGGGATTATATAAATCCAAATCCGCCGGTAGGAACCGAGTAACGATAGTAGAAGCTACGAAGCTGAATACTAAGGTTGATCTTTCTGTTTCTTGGCCGGAGGAAGTTCGTATATATAAGTAAGCTCGCAGTATTCTCCGTCACCGAAATATTTCTGCTCTTTTTGTTCCAAGAAGAATTGTCTATGCTTCTGGTCCGATTCCAACTCGTCCAGTCTTTGGGTGACTTGCAGTTTTGCAGCCTCGCAGGAAGTTTTTTTCATTTTGAAAAAGTCCTGCTCTTCGACGGAAGGAACAGAGGCTCTTCCGATGGCCACGAATTGGTATTTATGAGGACCTAAGGTTTTTACGCTGACTCCCGTATCCATCTGAATCCGATCTCGTTGTGAATCCAAACAATTCGATACAAAGAATAAAAAGCCACAAATCGCGGATAACTGTAGTATTTTAGAGCTCAAAAATTTTTTCATTCTTCCCCCGTTCGAATCTATCTATTTAGGAAAGGTAACGGACTGAAGTCACTTGGATTTTTGGAAAAAAATATCATCTTACCAAAAAAGATCATACTGCGGAAAGTTCCCTTCCCTCGTATCTTTCGTAATTATAGAGAAGGTCTCTTCTTTTGGGAGTAAATCCGCCTTCTTTCAGAAATTTGACCGCTTCTTTTTCCGTCTTCAAACCGAAGGAACGTAACACATTTTCCTCGATCACTACGGAAGAAATATCATCCGCGCCGCTCGTAAGAGCCAACTGCCCCACACCTTTTCCAAGCACCATAACGGAAGTTTCAATATGTTTAATATTGTCTAAAAAGATCCTGCAGATCCCGAGTACTTTCAGATACTCTTGTGTGGAAACTGCTCTTACTTTAAATCTTTTAGTCTGAGGTTGGAAAGTCCAAGGAATAAAAGAAAGAAATCCGCCTGTCCGATCCTGAAGATTACGCACCACAGTGAGATGTTCTATAACTTCTTCTTTGGTTTCTTCGGAACCGAACACGATATTGGCGCTTCCCGGGAGTCCCGCTTCATGACAGGTTTCCATCGCACGAACCCACTCTTCGGTGGTGGCTTTTTTAGGAGAGATGATGTTTCTCATTCTATCCGTTAAAATTTCAGCGCCTGCTCCGGGAACGGAATCCAAACCGACAGACTTCAAAATTTGCAAAACTTCGAATAAAGATTTACCTGTGATCTTTTCTAAATTGATAATTTCAACAGGAGAGAACGCACGGATATGCATCTCGGGGTATTTGGATTTTACGGCAGAGATCACATCCAAATAATAATCGAAAGGCAAATCCGGATACACACCGCCTTGCAAAAACATTTGGTCCGCTCCTTCCGAAACGGCATAATCCATTTTTTCTAATATTTCTTCTTTAGAAAGAACGTACCCTTTTCCATTACCGATCTCGTCCATGAAGGAGCAGAAGTTACATTCTACGTTACAATAATTCGTATAATTCACTACTCGAAACATCGTGTAGCTTGCACTCGTATTTGGCAGAATCCTCTCTCTCAAGGTCCTAGCGGTCGCCATAATTTTAAGATGGTCTCCGGATTCATACAGCTCCAATGCCTCCCCCGGAGAAATTCGTTCTCCATCTAAGGCTTTTTCTAATATGGAATCTGTGGGATGATTTGGGAATATTCGGCTCATCTGGATGGAAAGTTCTCTTCTTTAACTTCTTCAAAGTTTTCTCTTTATTCAAAAATGCACGTCCTTTTTACATTGTATTCTCATTTATTGCGATTGAGTCGCAGTTAAAAATGTACACAATTTCAAGTAAGAAGGGACCGGGCCTTTTCTTTACATGTAGGAATTCCCACAAGGAGGCTAAGTATCTTTTTTCCTGGACAGGCCACATCCTAATCAGTAGCCTGCTATGAAAGACCATCCAAATACAAAGGGTAACCTGAAAAACTATGGCCATTTCTCAAATCGCCTTCCACGTGATCTTCACGGCTCTGTTTATCGTAGCAAATGTTGTGTTCGTTCGTGCCGTTCTCTACAGATTAAATCTTGTATTTAATGCTAGAAAGGCTAATGGAACCGAAAACTTCCTGGAACACAAAAACTGGGGATTCCGGATCAAAAGTTTCCTACTAAACGTAATCTTACAAAAAAAGAACTTCAAAGAACCATTACGCGGTATCATGCACGCATTCGTATTTTACGGATTCGTCACTTACCTACTGCATACAACCAGTCAGTTCATCTCCGGTGTATTTGGATATGCGTTGGATGATCCATACAAATTCACCTTAGTAGGAAGTGTATTCGGAGAAACTGCGAACCATTATTACGAAGCAGTCCTCCAAGTGGTTTCCATCTTAGTATTAGTGGGACTCGGATTCTTCGCATGGAGACGTTGGATCCAAAAAGCAAAAGGGTTAGATGTTCATTCACCTGCTTCTGCAATCGTAATCGGAATGATCTCCCTACTCATGATCTCTACCCTATTGGGAGAAGGAGCAAGAGCAGTCGGTGCAGAATACGCAAACCCATTCCATGATGCGGCTCCAATTGCAGCAGGTATCGGAGCAGTTTGGGAAGCGATCGGTGTGGAATATTCTTCCGCTGACTTGGTTTTCCAAATCATGTGGTGGACCCATATTCTTTCCGTATTCGCGTTCATGTTGTATGTTCCGACATCCAAACACGCACACTTGATCTTCGCTCCATTTAACTATTTCCTGCAATCGGATACTCCGAAAGGCGCTCTTTCCAAATTAAATTTGGAAGATGAGACCGCTGTTTGGGGAGTGAATAGAACGGAAGATTTCCCATGGCCGAACCTTCTAGACGGACTTTCTTGTATCGAGTGCGGTCGTTGTCAGGTGCAATGTCCTGCGAACCGTACAGGAAAAGTTTTGAACCCTAAAGCGATCATCGTGGAATTAAAACATGCGCTTATGGACAAAATGCCGGAAGTGGTCAAGATCAGAGAGACCAATCCGGAAGGCGCTGCCGATGCAGTTGCCGCACTAGACACCGCTGTCATTGGAAAATACGAGGGCCTCTCCGAAGAAGCTCTTTGGGGATGTACTACTTGTTACGCATGTGTCGAAGCTTGCCCAGTTGGAAACAACCAAGTAAACGCGATCATGGAAATGAGAAGACATTTGGTGCTTGTCGAGTCCAACTTCCCTGCCGAATTACAAGGTGCATTCGTAAACATGGAAAACAACTCCAACCCTTGGGGTGTTGCCGCGCACTCCAGAGCGGATTGGGCGGAAGGTCTTGGTGTAAAAACCATGGCAGAAGATTCCAATGTGGACGTTCTATACTGGGTAGGTTGTGCGGGAGCTTTTGACGATCGTAACAAAAGGATCGCTCAATCTTTCGTAAAAATTATGCAGAAGGCCGACGTTAAGTTCGGTATCTTAGGAACGGAAGAAGGATGTTCCGGAGATTCCGCACGTAGAGGTGGTAACGAATATCTCTACCAGACACTCGCACAGGCAAACGTGGACACAATGAACGGATACAATGTGAAAAAGGTTGTAACCGCTTGTCCTCACTGCTATAACACGATTAAGAATGAATATCCTCAGTTCGGCGGAAACTTCGAAGTGGTTCACCACTCCGAGTTCATCAACGAACTTGCTAAAGACGGAAAGATCGATGTAGGCGTCGCAGAAGATGCAAATGCAGGTAAGTATACCTACCACGACTCTTGTTATATCGGAAGGTATAACGACAACTACGAGAACCCAAGAGACCTGGTCAAAAAGGTATCCGGTGGAAAACTCGCAGAACCTGTCGACCACCACACAAAAGGACTCTGCTGCGGTGCAGGTGGAGCTCAAATGTGGATGGAAGAGCATGGCGAAAGGGTCAACTTCAAAAGATCCAATCAGCTTCTGGATACCGGAGCGACTACGATCGCGACCGCTTGTCCTTTCTGTATCACTATGATCACAGACGGTGTAAAACAAGAAGGAAAGATCGAAGAGGTAAAAGTAAAAGATATCGCGGAGTTAGTCGCGGAAAACTTGAAATAAGAAGAAGTCTATCTTCTCTTATAGGAAAAGCCTCGGCGGTAACGTCGGGGCTTTTTTGTTTTAGGAATTTCGCACAGAGAACACGGAGAGTTTGTTGGAATTCCAACAAGGGTTTATGGCCTGCCGTGTTGGAGTTTCTTGATTCAGATGTAACGAATTGAGAAGACAAAAAAAAGCGGAATGTTTCCATCCCGCCCTGAATCATCTGGTGCAAATACAGTATATACGACGCGGGGAATTTACACCACACTACAGGAAATTATTTATTTTCGTTAGAAAGAAATTTTAGGATAAAAAACTAGGCTGAAAGGATTAGAACTCATTAATGATTGCCTGCATTTTCTTGTAATTTTTCAAAAAAACTCTCATAAAGTCGGTTTTCAATATCTAACAACGTTTGCTGTATCTCTTTCTATGTAGGAACTCCTACAAACGGAGCAAATCGACTTGCGGAAAACTCAGTTCTGTGATAAGCGAATTCCGGACTTCCCACGGGCCACTCCCCCCTCCCAAAGCCAGGGTGGGGGCGCATTTTACCCATTCCGCTTGCAACTTGGAATCCAAATTCACCGATGGCCGATTACGGTAGGATCTTAACGTTTAATATTCTTGGTTTAACTCAGAGACGTCTTGGGTAGGATAATCCAATAACCTGATCTCAGGATTTTTCTTTTGGAAATACCCTTTCTCCCATTCCGAATCGAATAGAAGAGCTGCCCTTCCTAGGCTATCCGTCACAAGATTGGAACCAGGCGGAACATTAGGAATATCTTCTTCCGGCAGCCAACAAGAGACTTGGTAAGGAAGAATATTGATATTTGTAGGAGCGGAATATTCGTCTTGTAACCTTCTTCTGAAAACCTCGAATTGTAACTGACCCATTGCGCCGATCACCGGTAATCCACCACCCACAGTTTGAGAAGTGAATAAGTGAAGAATACCTTCTTCCGCTAATTGTTCGATCCCTTTTCGGAAACTTTTGAGTGCGCCTGTTTCTACACAGGAAAGTGTTGCAAAAATTTCAGGAGCAAACACAGGAAGAGGTTTTAGATCGGGGACTTTCCCGCTCGCCAATATATCTCCGATGGAATACGTTCCCGGATTTACTAGACCGATGATATCACCCGGATACGCCTCATCCACAGTGTTCCTGTCCTGTCCAAAAAACGCAAAAGAAGAAGAAAGTTTAACAGGTTTTCCTAATCTTCCATGATTCACGTTCAATCCTCTTTCAAACTTACCGGAACAAACGCGCAAGAATGCGATCCTATCTCTGTGAGCCTTATTCATATTGGCTTGGACTTTGAATACGAATCCGCTGAATGGAGTAGTGATCGGATCCAAACGATCTCCATTTTTCAAAGGGAAATATAAAGGTGGAGGAGCGATCTCTAAAAAATGATCTAAGAACAACTGGATCCCAAAATTATTCACTGCGGATCCGAAAAACACGGGAGTGATCTGAGAATTTAAAAACGCATCTAAGGAGAAAGCTGCAATCCCTTCTTCCACCAGTTCCACTTCTTCTCGAAACTGTTTTAAGACCCAGTCTTCGAACATCGTATCCAGATTTTTATCTTCTATCCCGGAACTTTGGAATGCAGACTTTTGGGAACCACCGGGTGTTTTGTCGTAAGTGTAGATCTTTTTATCCACACGATTATATACACCGCTGAAATCCACTCCGGTTCCGATCGGCCATACCATCGGGATAGCAGTGATGCCTAAAACTTTTTCGATCTCGTCTAAAAGTTCGAACATTGTTTTAGTAGGGCGGTCCATCTTGTTTACGAACGTAACGATCGGTATCCCACGATCTCTACAGACTTTAAACAATTTGATCGTTTGAGGTTCCACTCCCTTACCTGCGTCTAATACCATCACTGCGGTGTCTGCGGCAATCAATGTGCGGTAGGTATCTTCGGAGAAGTCTTCGTGACCCGGAGTATCCAATAAATTTAATACATGATTTTTGTACTCGAACTGAAGTGCAGCGGAAGTAATGGAGATTCCCTTCTCCTTTTCCATTTCCATCCAATCGGAAGTTGCCGCCTTACGGTTTTTACGTGCCTTCACCGCTCCCGCAAGTTGGATAGCGCCTCCGTATAAAAGAAGCTTTTCGGTCAGGGTGGTCTTACCCGCGTCCGGATGGGCAATGATTGCGAAGGTTCTCCTACGTTTGGTTTCTTCTTCCACTATATTCTGGCCAATAACGCTTTCCGACACGGTTCCCCTCTCTAATAGGAAACGTTTTTGAAACGATGGCCCTTGTCAGCATGAAAACAGAGCCTAATTCTTCACGGATTCGTATTCCTTCGGTAAAACCGGCGTAACCGAAAGGTCTTACTATTCCGGCCGAATTCATTTCTTGTAAAAAAGATTGGATCACGCTTTTTTCCCCGGAAAACACTTAGGGAGGGAGATTTGCTTCCCTCCCCTTTTTCCTCGCCTATCTCCCAGAGTTTTGAGATTGTCGAATCCAGCAGCGTTGATTTTTTAGACTGTAATAGTTTAGCGGTCTATGGAAAGTCCTAAAATTAAACATCTTATCTCTTGGCTAGATTGGTCTGACGCCGAGGTCCTAGACCTTTTGCAATTTGCCGTACATGTCAAAAATCATAGGGCTAATTATCTGGGGCATATGACAGGTAGGACGCTTGCTATGCTCTTCCAAAAGACGAGCACTCGTACCAGAGTTTCCTTCGAAGTAGCAATGACCGAGATGGGAGGACATGCGATCTATTTGGATTGGATGACTTCTAACTTTCTACTCTCCGACATCGACCTGGAAGCGGAATATCTTTCCAGAAACGTTTCCGTTATCATGGCCCGGATGAGAAAACACGAAGAACTTTTACAGTTAAAGTCAGGTTCTCAGGTGCCGGTTATCAACGGATGTTGTAATAAATTCCACCCTTGCCAGTCTCTCGCGGATATTCTTACAATCGTAATGGACAATCCTAAACCTCTTAAAGAGTTAAAGCTCACCTATATCGGCGTGCATAATAACGTAGTGAATTCGCTGATTGGGATCACTTCCGCTTTAGGAATGGAACTCACACTTCTCACTCCGATCGCTGAGACGGAAAATATAGACCAAGAGACCGTGGAAAGAGCCAAGAAGAAGGGCACCATCCAATGGGAGACGGACCTGATTCGTTCCGTAAAAAATGCGGATTATATTTATACGGATACCTGGGTGGACATGGAGTTCTTCAATGATCCTGCGTTCGCGGATAAGAAAAAGGAGCGGATGAACCTAATGATGCCTTTTCAAATTAACGAGGCATTATTAAAAGAGACCAAGGCAAAGGTGATGCATGATATGCCTATCCACTCAGGATACGAGATCACTAGAGATGTGGTCAGAAGTCCTAGATCCATCATCTTCCAACAGGCGGAGAATCGACTGGATGCACAGAAAGCGGTCATTCTACAACTCTTAGAAGCTTGAGCCAACACTTCCAAAAATCCGTTGCCTGGAAGGCCTTTTCTGAAAACCCTGTTCTAAGACAGCCGAGCTAGGCTAAAATCGCAAAAACTCAAAAGGTACTTTTATGTCCAAATTAACACATCCTAAGGATGCATTATTCGAAGGAGAAAAACCTTTCCCCATCATCCCGGCCTGTGAACATTTTGCCGGATCCGATAAACTGATCACAAAAGCTCTGGAGTTACAAAACAAACTCGGCGGTCTTTTCGACATTACAATGGACTGTGAGGACGGAGCGCAAACCGGAAAGGAAAAAGAACACGCGGAAATGATCGTCCGCATCCAAAACTCCGAACTCAATAAACACAATATGAGCGGTGTAAGGATCCACGATTATACCAATTCTTACTGGAAACAAGACGTAGACATTATCGTTCCGGGTGCAGGAAACAAGATCGCATACATCACAATTCCTAAACCTACAAAAGCTTCTCAAGTGGAAGAAATGATCACTTATATCCAAGGGGCTGCTAAAAAAGCAGGGATCACTAGAGAGATCCCAATCCATGTTCTGATCGAAACTCATGGAGCTCTTGCGGATGTGGAAAAGATCGCCGCTCTTCCTTGGATGCAAGTAATCGATTTCGGTCTAATGGACTTTATCTCCGGCCATCACGGAGCAATCCCAGCTTCTTGTATGAAGAGTCCGGGACAATTCGATCACGAATTATTAAGAAGAGCGAAAGCTACTTGTGTGGCTGCCGCATTAGCAAACGGGGTAATCCCAGCTCACAACGTCACTTTGGACCTGAAAAACCAATACCAAACGTATAAAGACGCGAAAAGAGCTCATGACGAATTCGGATTCCTTCGTATGTGGTCCATCTATCCAACCCAGATCCAAGCGATCTTAGACGCGATGGCTCCGGACTATAGCGAAGTCCAAACTTCCGCTGCAATCCTTGTAAAAGCGCAAGATGCGGAATGGGGACCCATCCAACACGACGGAGATCTTCACGACAGAGCGACTTATCGTTATTTCTGGGAAGTTCTTCAAAAAGCAAAACTTACGGGTATCGCAATTCCGGAAGAAGCAGCAAAAAGATTCTTCTAATCTTTTAGATATGCCTACAAATAAAAAAGCCGCAGAGTCCTGCGGCTTTTTTATTTATTAAATTTATCGTTCAGTTTGCCGATCAGTTCCAACAAACTTCTTTCCAGATATTCCCAACCTTTTTTGTTCATTGGCTCCAAAGGCATTTTTTTCTGTAATTGTTTAAAACGATCGAAAGACTCTCTGGCGAACTCTAAAAATCTTCTGGGAGTGATCCCTAATCGATCGAACTGGCTTTCGTTACGATTAAATAAGTCGGCGACCCTGTCTTTGTATTCGCCTTCTAAAAAATAATATCTGAGATCTGCGAGAGCCTCGTCAATGGCCTTGTAAATTTTAGAACCAGGCCCCTCGTCTCTTTTGGGATCGGTTCCCGAATTCCCTTTCTCCGATCCGATTATCTTAGAAGCTTTAGCTTTTTCATTAAGGGCGATCTTTTGTAATTTTTCCCTCATAAGAACCTCGGGAAGAACTGTTTTCTTTTTATCCGCCAATTTTACTGAGGTCCTCAAAGTCGATTGTCCGAATTTTCGGACGGAAACTATTCTATGGACGTATTCAATTTATGTCCAGAAATTTCCGCCCAATACTTGTTATAAGAAGATAGACGAAAAAGTTCGTATAAATTCTTTCAAAGTTCTGGGTGTTCTTTCTTTAATTTTCTCAATTCGCAGTTTTGAAGCCATTCACAACGAAGACAAAATGTATCCTCCGGATTGTAGTCTGATGGAGGACATAGATTCGTATTTTCCGCCTGTATAGGAACCAGTAAATTTTCCTTCTCCCTTGCATTCGAAATTCCATACAGTTGACTTAAGAGTTCTCTATTTTTTCGGATCTGTGTCTCGAATGGGTCTTCTATATTTTTGGGACGAACAACTACTCTCTCCTGATTTTCCTTAGGCTTATCCCACCTTCTTACAAAGATTGGGGTTTTGGTTTTTCCTCCGAATTTTTGGATCCCTAAAAGACTCAGTAGACCGAACACCGCTCCACCTAAATGACCGGAGTTACTCATCATCCCGAAAAAACTTTGGGACATTACCCCGCTGGAATGGAATTGCAGAAGATAATACGCATCAAATGAAAATCCGAAACCGATCAGGACCCAAGGAGCAAATTTCGCTCTTACGGGTGGAAAAACAAATCTTGCTTCGGGGAACATTAAACTGAATGCCGCAAGCACACCGAAAACTCCGCCACTTGCACCTACGGTTGCGGAATGATAACTATCCCAGATGGAATTTTCCGGAACAAGCCCCGTCTTCCAACCTATATAAGAAAAAGACAATACGAAAAGTCCCCCACCTAGTTGGGAGAGAAGATACACGCTTAAAAATTTCCAACCGCCGATATATCTGCAGAGCCAGAATCCGACAGTGAAAAGTCCGAACATATTCATACCGATATGGATGAGAGAAGAGAAGAAGTCGCCGCCTACCACATGTAGGAATCCGTACGTGAACACCTGCCAATACATTTTTTTTTCGATGACCAGGCTTGGGTTGAGTCCGAAAAAGTATGTGATAATTCCTCGTCCACCTTCCATCATCAGAAGCGCCCAGACGAAAATATTGAAGAATAAGACCAGGTTCAACGGGTGAACGAGCGAGAATCCGAAAAGCTTCGGACCTGAGGTCGGATTTCTCTTTGCCATTATGTAAGGATTAAAGGTACTGGTATCCTAGTCAAGTAGGCAAAGCCGGGGCGGGATCGGCCCCGGTTCGTCCTCATCCTCCGGGGAGTCGGTGGATGATTTCAATCACAGTTTTATCATCGAAGAAAGGAAAGGCCTGCTTTAGCCTCGGAGTGTAAAAAAATGAAAAAAGAGAACTTAAGGCCGATTTTTTGGGAGAAAGAAGGACTCAAACTTTTGGACCAAAGACAGATCCCAGGCAAAAAAGAATGGTTTACCGCTCGAAATTCCGAGGACGCAATTTTTGCCATCAAAGAAATGGTGGTTCGTGGAGCTCCTGCGATCGCCATTACCGGGTTATTCGGAGCGGTCTTGGAATTGAAAAAATTTTCTAACAAACCGGATTACCAAGAATTCCAGAGTATACTTTCCAAGATCCTATCTTCGAGGCCAACTGCGGTAAATCTACGCAGGGCTTTCGAGGAACTTTCTTCCATTTTTCCAAAAGAAGTATATGACAAAGTGTCTCTGTCGGAACTCCAACAAAAATCGGAAGAATTCGCCATCCATGTTTTCGATGAAGATATCCGGAACAATTTAGCATTAGCGAAGAACGGCGTAAGTCTTTTTCCTTCCACTCCTTCGAAACTAAAAATTATCACTCATTGTAATACCGGCGCTCTTGCAACTGCAGGTCATGGGACTGCGCTCGGGGTCATCCGTTCTCTCAAAGACGCCGGTCATGATCTTACGGTGTATGCAGACGAGACCCGTCCCTATCTGCAAGGAGCGAGACTCACCGCCTGGGAACTCATGGAAGAAGGGATCGAAAACTATCTGATCACGGATAGTATGGCCGGCTGGCTCATGTCCTCCCAAAAAATAGACGCTGTCATCGTAGGTGTGGATAGAGTAGCAGCCAACGGTGATTCGGCGAATAAGATAGGAACCTATCCTTTGGCGGTTTTAGCGAAACACCATGGGATCCCTTTTTATGTAGCAGCCACGGAAAAAAGTTTCGACTTTAAAATCGCTGACGGATCCCAAATTCCGATAGAAATGAGGACCCAAGACGAGGTCACTCGTTTGAACTTTTTGAAAAACGAAAAAGGAGAAGCGATCCTTTCCGAAGGAGTAATCGCTCCAGTCGGAGTAAAAGCGCTCAATCCTTCTTTCGATGTGACTCCAGCGAATCTGATCAAAGCATTTATCACGGAGAAAGGAATCGTTCCTCCGGATAAGATCAGAGATTTTTTCAGTTGATTACTTTTGCGGTTTGATTGCGACCATTGCGGCCTTGTCTTGGCCCGGCTGGAATCGCATCATAAAAGCAGATTGGAATTTTTCAACCTTCTCCACCTGCCTTCTATACTTGATGATACTTCCTTTATACGCGCCCTTTCGCACAACAAGCTGCACTTCCCCTGTATTAAATCTGGAAGATTTTAAGACTTCCAGTTTTTGTTTTACAAGTTCTATGAATTTATTCTGCTTATTGTATTCCTCGAAAACCTTACGATAACCTTCTTTTTTATCCTCAGGTATCTGCCCCCTGGATCTTTGAACCATCTGTTTGATCTGTTGGACCTTAGGAAGGACCTTCTCTATTTCCTTCTCCGCAACTTGGAGACGTTTAGTCAGATCTTGGAAACTTTTTTCGTTCCTAAAATGAAATCCTAACTCCACAGTTACATCTAACTCCGCCTGGGAACCGAGATTTGCGCAGGTCAATCCCATATACGTAGAAACGGTAGAAGATACTAAATTTCCGCTGGAACCGTTCAGGATCACGTTACCTAGAGAATGGATCTTTGAGTTCAGGATAAAACCTTCGACAACAACATCTCCATCCACCTCTATCTCCGCGTTCTCAATGAACTTAGCGTAAAGATGTCCGCCTATTTTAATGATATTCTTTCCGTCACCTTTGATCCCGCCGCTCACTTCTAGGTCTCGGGCGATCACCAAGTCGGATGTCTCCACATTCCCTTTTACCATCAAATTCCCTTGGGTTTTGATGGAGGTAGCAGCTTCCACATCTCCTTTTACTAAAACGTTTCCGTCATAATTGATATTTCCTGTTGAGAGTCCCACATTGGAATCGATCTGCAATTCTTGGGAAACGGTAATGGAAGACTCGGTGGAAAAGATCGCACCGTTGCAGGTGGCAAAATACTCTACTAAGGGTTTATTATCTTGGACTAACCCCTTTTCCTGAACATTCTTACCGATCGTAATTTTAGGTCTCTTAATAGAAGGTGGAGCAATGGGTTTTCCGAAAACGTCCATACCGGGTTTACCAGGGATCCCTTCGAAAAGGGTCGCAAGTTTTTCCCCCGCCTTTACGTAAATATACCTTTCGATATTCCTATAATCCGCATGTCCATCTTCCCCGATCTTGACCCTTTGGGCCTGGGGATGGTAAAATTTTACCCAACCATCCTCACCTTTAACGGGGGGAAAACCTTGGGCCACAACAAAAGAAATAGGAGAAAAATCCATCCGAGCGGTGGATGATTGCAATTGTTTTAACGCACCATAGATATTGTCCCCAATGATACGATCTTGGGAGATATCCTTATTATGAAGATACTCGATAATGATGCTGGTGGAAAGAGCCCTTCCCTTAATCATACCTGGACGGATCGTCAGATCGGCGCCAAGACTATCCGAACTGATCTTGAGAGAGAATACACTTTCCCAGCTTGTTTCTTGATCCGATATACCCGAAGTTTGCTCTGTACTCACAACCATACTACCTAGCTAACAATTCAAAAAGAAGTTTCCTCCGCCTTTTTTTATCATGGAAGAAATCCTTTTTTCGAATCCTGAAAAGATCCGAAAAAGATCGTATTTGAACCTGCCGGTTATTCCTTTTCGCGTTTTTAACAATAGACCACTATAACCTTTTACCCTGAATATACAAGAGTTTGGAACTCAAAAAAAAGGCGTAAGAGGCCTATCCTTAAGGACGGAATATTTTCGGAAAATATAACGTAAAGAATATTAGAGTCCTGATTTTTTTAGAAAAAAACCCCAGAGCCCGGCAAGTTTCGGGATCTCACCTAACTGGGTATAAAAGGGAAGATGGTCCCCATGAGTGATCAAATTGGACTTTAAGATCACTTTATGCTCCTCTTTTCCGTTCCTTAAAGATCCGAATAACTGCTCCGATTCGTCAGGAGAGATCACAGGATCGTCTGATCCGTGTAATAAGGCGATAGGCGCCTTCCAATCGGAGAGATAGTTTTTAGGAGAATTTCGTAAAATGAAGTTATGCGGGAGTACGGATAGAATAGGCTCTACTAACGCCATCCTAAAGCCGGGATCGGTTTGAAGAGAATGTACGAATTCCCTCTCTTTTTGGTTCAATTTTTTAAGGAGCTTCGGGGCCTTCTCCTCTTCTCCCATTCTTTTCAATCCGTTATCCAAGGCAGCTTCAAAGTAGAACTCTTCTAATTTCGAAAGTTTAGGCTCTAACTTAGAAATATAATTATATAATAAAACGTGAACCGCATACGGGTCCAGGTGATAATTGGACAGACTGAAAGGGAGAGTTTCCGCGAAGTCTGAGTACGTTCCGACAAGTAGAGCGGATTTTAGATTTTTCTGCTCTTCCTTTCCGGATAACGCCACCATTCCCATCCCGGCGGAAAAACTTGCGGATAAGAATGAGATCGCTTGGCCTTCTCTCTTTACGATCTCGTGGAATAATGTCCTGATATTCGGAACTGTATCCTCCGAAATTTCCAACCCTTTGACTTCCGGAAGTTCGGGAAGATACACAGTGGCACCGCTATTTCTTAGATGTTTTGCAAGTGTGAGGATCCTTGGATCGTCAATGCCTCGGTTACTCATCCCATGCTGCAAATAGATCGCAGGAGAATGTTCCGGGCCCGGAAATATTTTGGTCCGGAAGGAAATTTTTTTGGAAACTCTTACATGTTCTTCCCGGACTGCCGACTCGGGAGAATCTATCATGTCTGCGTATTTGAGTAAGAATGGAAGTCCCTGGAAAGAATATCGAATCATGCAAAGGAAGCCTTGTTTATATATTAATATTTTTGCATTAAGAGAATGAGATAGATCCTGCCCAAATATTCTTTAGCGTCCTCGTCTTTCAAAAAATAGATCAGAATATACTGTCTTAAATTTTCCAGATCTATCGGGACCAATTTATTGTTCAGATTTTCCGGAGGAAGAATATCTATTTGGAATCTTCCCAATTTCATTTCGGAGATGAGTTCGGCACAGATCTGGTTGGCAAATTCCAGCATAATGGAAGCAGCATGACTTCGGATAGTAGGATCAATATGGAAGGACCTGGCGATCTTGGGCAAAAGTTTGAGTTTAGTATAACCGTCCATTGCCAGATAAAGTTTCCCTTTTGCTTCACCTTGGAATTCCACAGAAGTACAGTTCTCGTAACATAGACCTTCGTTTTTAGAAGGTCCGAACGCTTCTCGGACCGCATGAACTCCTAGGTTTTTTTCCAAAAACTCCGGGAAGATCTGGGAAATGGTAAGTATGAATTTTTCATCCAATAATGGATCTATGTTCAAAGACATACTAAACGGTTCGGTCCCTCTTCTTTAGAAGAATGTAATGCTTTTTTGGCTCTTGGTTCCCATTCGGAGTCATCTTTTCTAACCCGAACCGAGGCTCCCACATTCAGCCTGGTCTTTTCCGGACCTAAAAATTCCATGAGCCCGGAAAGCGAATTTTGAAATTTCATCCAATCTTCCGCGTAAAAGAAGGTCGCTAATCGGTTTTTTCGGATGCGATAGATGGAAAAATTTTCTCCGAATCTAGACTTCCACCAATTTCCTAGACTTCTAAAATCGGAAACCAAATCCCCGTCGGACTCGAATTCCAAAAAGACCAGGATTTTGGTCTCCTCTCCGTCGACCTTTTCCCTTTCTAAATGTTGGGAAAACACCGGGTAGGAACTCCAGCCCGTTTCTCCGTCCTGGGATTCACCGGCGAGGACCAATCCTTCTACAAGTTTATCCAATCTAAAAGAAATTTCATCAAGGGAAAATTCAGATAGGGAGGAAGAAGTTTGTCTGACTTCTCCCAAGGAAAAAGAATCCCATTCCAATTTCCAAACGATTGCGCCTTCCTTTGGTTCGGTGGCTCTTTTTCTTTCGGATGGAAATACGGAAATACTTCCGGTTTTACTCGCTACAGTTTGTAGATCTCCTTTGGAATCATGTAGTAGAACTTCCCAATCTTCCTCTCCCACTCGGATAGAATCCAAAAAGGATCTTACCGCCTCGTAGGTTTTTCCTCTGACAGGAATATAGAAGGATTGGAAGGGAGTTTTTGTCTCCTTAGGAACTTCTTCTTTTAAGAGATATAAGGACTCATCTTGGGAAAAGATCGAAGGAACACCTTCCTCGGAAGGAATTTTTTCGAAGGCGGCTTGTTTTTGGCCTTCGGGAACTTCTTCCTTTAGGATCGATTGGAAGAATGGGACCTCCGACTCGGTGTCCTTCTCTTCTCTTCTATCCATTGTAGTATGTACAACGTATCCGAATAGGGAAAGCAGACAGAAGGAGATCCCACCCAAGGCCAAAACTTCCCCGTCGATCCAGGTCGAAAGAGAAGCGGAAGCCAATGGAAAAACTTCTAAAATGGGAAAAAATTGGGGGAAAAATTGCATTTTGTAAACTTCAGTTCCGTTACTATATGTAACGGGTTTTCCCCGGTCCGGCTCAAACGATTTTTCTATGAAACTCTACTCGGAACTGGCAGAATATTACTTCGATATTGAAAAGAACGCTCGAAAATTCGAGATGGAAACCCAATTTATAGATAGGCTTTTCCGAAAACACAGGGTCCGGAATATTTTAGACCTAGGTTGCGGCACGGGAGAACATGTTACCCATTTCCAAAGCCTTGGATATAAATCCAGAGGTATAGATTCCTCGATCAAAATGATTGAGGTGGCCAAAAAAAGATATTCCCATTGCAAATTCGAAGTGGGAGCCATGCAATCCTATAAATCCCAGGAAAAATGGGACGCAATCATCAGTTTATTCGGTTCTTTTAATTATTTATTATCTAATGAAGAAGTAGAAGCGGCTCTCAAAAATCTGGAGCTGAACCTAAAACCGGCAGGCATCGCAGTTTTAGAAGTTTGGAATGCGGAACCTCTTCGCAAGATCAAAAGAAAAGCGATCGGTCCGGTTGCTCAGATCAAGGCCAAAAACACTACCATACAAAGAAACAGAGGATTTCGCCTAGTCAGAGCGGACCAATCCACTGTCGTCGAAGTAAATTATATCTATAATCTGAACGCAAAAGAGATCAAAGACAAACATTTGATGAGAGCCTATTTCCTAGTGGAACTCCAAAGAATGCTCGCAAAACACAGAATGGAGATCCTACATGTATACTCCAACTACAACGAAGTAAAATTCAAAAGTAATGCGAGTAGAATGATCTTGGTTCTGAAGAAGAAGAGTAATTAGTCTTCATTTCGCACAGAGAGCACTGAGTTCACGGAGGTATTCAATTCGTGAAAAATCGTGACGTAGGAGTTCCAACACGTACGTCCTAATTTTTTCTCCGTGTTCTCTGTGAGCTCCGTGCGAAAAAACCTAGAAAATCTTCTTCCCAGAGTCGGAATAAAAATCCAAAATTGCCATCCGGAGGAATGAGATGGCGGAGAACTATGACCTTACTGTGATCGGCGGTGGACCGGGAGGATATGTGGCTGCCATTCGAGCAGCCCAACTCGGATTGAACGTATGTCTAGTAGAAAAAGAAAAACTAGGCGGGGTATGTTTAAACTGGGGTTGTATTCCTACAAAAGCACTTTTAGAATCCGCACATTTATTAGAATCCATCCGCAAATCAGAAACCTTCGGCCTAAATGTGGAAAAAGTTTCTCCGGATTTTCCGAACATCATCAAACGGTCCAGGGGTGTCGCAGACACAATGTCTAACGGAGTCGAGTTTTTGATGAAAAAGAATAAAATTTCCGTTAAAAAAGGTAGCGCGGTTTTCAAAGACAAAAATACGATCTGGCTTCCGGACACTTCTAAAGAAGAGATCCAATCCGAATATTTTATCATCGCAACGGGGGCCAGGCCGAAAGAATTTCCGGGACTTCCATTCGATGGGGAGAAAGTTCTCTCCAGTAAACACGCAATGATCCAAAACTCTCCTCCTAAAACTTTGGCAATCATTGGTGCCGGAGCCATCGGAATAGAATTTGCGGACTTCTATTCCAGCATGGGAACTCAAGTGACGGTTGTAGAGATGCAGGATAAAATCCTCCCATTAGAGGATCCTGAAATCTCCAACCTTCTCAATCGTTCCTTCGTTAAACGAGGCATACAGATCCTGACAAGTGTTGGAGTATCCGAACCTAAGTTGGAATCGGATGGAGTATCCATTCTTCTAAAGGGAGAAGGAATCGCTCCGGAAGGAGAAAGAAAAAAGTTCGACAAGGTTCTTGTGGCGATCGGCGTCACTCCGAACACGGAAGGTATCCACCTGGAGGAGATTGGAGTGTTTCTACAAAAAGGATTTATCAAGGTAGATACTAAATTTAGGACCAAAGTTCAAAATATTTATGCGATCGGAGATTGTATCGGAGCACCATTACTCGCTCATGTGGCTTCTACCGAAGGGATTAAAGCAGCGGAAGCGATTTCTATCCAAAAGAAAAATCCTCATGGGCTGGTTTACGAACCATTAGATTATCTTAAAATTCCTGCTTGCACTTATTGCCATCCGGAAGTTGCCTCAGTCGGCTTAAAGGAAGAAGAAGCCAAAAAATCCGGCATAGACGTGGTCGTAGGAAAATTCCCGTTTAGAGCGAACGGTAGAGCCCAAGCCTTAGGCGAAGTGGAAGGAATGGTGAAACTAGTGGCGGATCGCAAAACTGGAGAAGTATTAGGGGCTCACCTTATCGGACCGAATGTTACCGAAATATTAGGTGAGATCAATTTAGGAATGGGATCCGAGCTAACCTTAAAAGAAATTGCGGGAAGGATACATGCCCACCCTACACTTTCCGAATCCGTAATGGAAGCGGCAGGACAGGCATTAGGAGAAGCGATTAATATCTAACGTAACTCATGCAGAAACGTTCGATTCTTCCAAGGATCCGGTGAATAGGATATCCATCTTATTCACTTTAAACTCTTTAGGAAGTTTGGAATCTATGGTAAGAAGGTCCGCGTCTAGATCATGGAATTTACCTGTTTTCTCATCGAAAAAATGGAAATGATCGTCGATATTACTATCGAATACTGATTTTCCCAAACAGGAAAATTTAAATTCTCTTAATAGACCGGCAGATACTAAAACGTTTAAAGTATTGTAAACGGTTGCCAAACTCATCTTTAAAGAACGTTTATCTACCCATTCTTTTACTTCTTCCGCGGTAGGATGATCCGCTTCACAAAGCACGTATTGGCAAATGGAAATCCTTTGCATGGTCGGTTGTATCGAAACCGATTTTAATCTGCTCTCTATTTCGTCCGGAGTCAGGCAGTATTCTTTTTGTTTACCTAAAACAGTCATGGTTGTCGGTTCTCTCTAAGGGCCTATATATCTGACGGTCCGAAAGACCCAAATATAAAGCAAAAAGTCTAGAAGATATGGATTCCTGTTAGGATCCTGCAAAAAAGGAAGGATTTATGCAATCTAAAAAAAGAAGCCCAAAAAAACCCGGAAAATCACCGATTTTCCTTTGAAACAATATCGGAATCTCTATAACCTGACGAAAAATCTTCGAAAAGCAGAGAATGATGAGAAACAAATTTTTTATTACCCTACTCTTTCTCTCCCTTGTCCTGAACGTTTCCGTTTGGGCTGAAACAGGGGCTTCCCCTCAAACGAACGGCTTAGCTCAATCCGAAACGGATACAAGCCACGGGGAACATGGGACCGGAAACGGGCACCAAGAGACTGCATCCGCTCATGGGGAGGCAGGAGATGATCTTCCTCTCTGGTCGGTTATTCCTTTTGTCCTAATCCTACTCAGCATTGCACTTCTACCCTTGATCTCTCATACGACTGAGCATTGGTGGGAGAATAATAATAACAAACTTCTTCTTTCTTTGGCATTAGGAGGAGTTTCTTTCGGGATATTAATGGCGCATAGCTGGGGTGGAAAAATTTTCCACACGATGGTATTCGACTATATTCCGTTTATTATTCTGTTAGGTGCACTTTTTTATATTTCCGGCGGTATCGTATTAAACGGGGATATAGAAGCTACTCCCATAAATAACACCATCTTCTTGATCGTGGGGACTTTCTTAGCATCCTTTATCGGAACGACCGGAGCTTCCATGCTTCTGATCCGACCTCTACTCAAGACTAACTCAGAAAGAAAACATGTGGTCCACACAGTGATCTTCTTTATTTTTTTGGTTTCCAATATTGGCGGTTCTTTGACTCCATTGGGGGATCCTCCTTTATTCTTGGGGTATCTGCAGGGAGTCCCTTTCGTATGGACTTTTAAATTATTTCCTGAAATGGTAATTGCTTCCGGTATTCTGCTCGTGATCTACTTTATCTGGGACACGATCATGCACGGAAAGGAAACCAAAAAGGACCTCCGTTACGATCATGCTCACAGACAACCTATCGGTTTAGAAGGCCAGGTAAATTTGATCTGGCTTTTAGGCGTGATCTTATCCGTCGCTTTCCTAAACCAAAACTATATTCCTGCCATTGCAAAATACCCTTTCCTTGGGTTCATCAGAGAAGCAGTTCTAATCGGTTTGATTGCTTTGTCTAAAGTGACTTCCAATCCTAAACTGAGAGAAAAGAACAAATTCACTTTAGGTCCCATCCAAGAAGTGGCTTACCTGTTCATCGGTATTTTCTTAACCATGATCCCTGCATTATTACTCCTGGAACACCATGGAAAAGAATTGGGAATCACAGAAAGATGGCAGTTCTTCTGGGCAACAGGCGCATTCTCGGGGGTTTTGGACAATGCTCCTACCTACCTGACCTTCTTATCCTTGGCTAAAGGATTATTAGGATATTCTAATGTAGGCCAGATCTTAGCGGATCCGGTGGGAGAGGAGTTACTAAAAGCGATTTCCGTGGGTGCGGTATTTATGGGTGCTTTGACCTATATAGGTAATGCGCCGAACTTCATGGTAAAATCCGTAGCAGAAGAGAATAAGATTAAAATGCCAAGTTTCGGAGGATATGTAGTGTATTCCTTCCTACTTTTGGTACCAACCTTCTTACTTTTGACTTGGATCTTCTTCCTCTAAAAGATCCTTTTTCTCTCCGCTTCTTTCCGGAGCGGAGAATTTTTACTCTTCCTTGATCGGAATAAACACGACCGAATGGATCGTCTTTGCGCCGAGAGTTCCTTCTTCGGTCAATTTTTGTGTGTACATCACTTCTGCCTTTGTATTTCGTGCAGGTTTGTACATGATGATCTGATTCACGTAATCGAATACTGAAATGGAATAATCGATCACAGTCAGAGCTGTTTGCAAGGGTAGAAACCTGGATCTGCTCAAGGGTTTCATTTCCGTCTCTTTAGGAAGTGCGAGCCATTTGTACATTCTCGCAGATCTTCCTATACTTTTTACATTCTCCCATTCCAGTTTTGTTTCAGGAAAAGAAGCCTGAACCTGTTTAAAATTTACTCTTACCGGTAGCCCCTTCTCTTTGGATTCCCTGAGTGCAGTGGATAATTGAAGATCGAAAGTATCCTCATCTAGGTATTCGATCTCATTGCAGGAAGAAAATACCGTCTCACAGATATCTCCGTATCTTTTATGCACGAAGAAGATCAGGTTGATCTTTCCGTTTCCCGGATGATATAGGACTTTAGCGTTATAATCTCCCGTCCTCTTAAAATATACGTATCTGTAAATTCTTCTGATAAGCCCCCAACCGATCAAGCCCACATCCTTTAAAACGGGAGGATCCGTGATCTCCAATCCTCTGACGGCGATATGTAGTTTTTCGACGGCGACCCTTCCGTCTCTTTTAGAAATTTCTAATAGAAAATCACGCAGCTCGTCCAGTTCGTCGTCCGCGAGTTTAAGATTTTTTTCGGAAAGATCCACTAAGACCTTTCCGGCATTCTCTTCTAAAAGTCTTCTGACTTCGGATTTTCCACCTTTGGAATTCAATTCATCCAATGTATAACGAATACAATCCTCTTCATGACAAGAGATCTGCTCTTCGTATCTGTCGATACCGAAATAACCTGTGGAAGGATCGGGCGCTTCGGAAAATAGAAGACCCGGAGTAAAAAATAAGCTTAGGACTAGAAGTTTAGCTAGCTTCGTCCGTATATTCCATGACCAGATACATAAGAGTTTCGGTATCCGTTGGGTTGATATATTCGTGGGGAACATCCGCTCTAAAATATACGGAATCTTTTGCATCCAGTTCTACCACCTTGTCCCCCACACGGAGGCGCAATTTCCCTTGGACCACGACAAGGTTCTCGGTTGTTCCGGCTTTATGAGCTTCTGCAACTTCGATACCTCCCGGTTTCAGGATCAGTTCGTAAAATTCTACCCTTCTGCCTCCGATAAACGGAAACAAGGCACGACTAGAATATACCTTGGAGCTGGAATATAAGACTTTCGTATTCTCCGCTTTTAGGAGAAAAACTCCTTCCGTTCCCTTCTCTTTGAGAAGTTCACTGAAAGGAACATTCAGACCGGTTGCGATCTTCCATAATACCGCGATTGTAGGAACACTTTTACCTTGCTCTATTTGAGAAAGCATGGCTCGGCTCACCCCGCAACGGGATGCCAATTTGTCTAATGAGAGTCCTTTAGTATGGCGAATTAATTTTAGGTTTTCTTTAACGACTTCTGTTATATGTTCGCTGGAGATGAGTTCCTTCCCATCGAGTTCTTCGGCATCGGCCTGTTTCATACCTAATTCGTCCAATATAACGGAAGATGTGTCAATCCAATTTCCATACTTTCCAAAAACGGGAATCAAATTAGAGAAGATACGACAGGAAAAACAATGAGGGAACCGAAACCCAAATTTCCGGCCATTAAGCATCCGATTCGAAAATGGTATGAGAAGGGGTTCCTACTCGCCGTGGAAAAACCGGCAGGAATCCCTGTCCATGCTACATTCGATCCAAATCGTCCAAATCTGGAAGATCTCGTCCGGCAACAAGAGAAGGAACCGGAATTACGACTACTCCATAGACTGGACAAAGACACGAGTGGGATCCTTCTATTTTGCAAAGAGCCATCCAAAAATAAAGAAGCGGATTCGATCTTAGCAGATTCGGAAAAAACCTATTTGGCTATTTGTGCAGGAATTCCAAAAGAGAAAGAATTCAGAGTGGAATGTTTTTTGAAAGATGGAAAAGGAAAAGTAAGTTCAGTTCGTTCCGGTGGCAAAAAAGCGATCACAGATTTTACACTTCTCTCCTATTCAAAAGAAAAAAATATCTCCTTGGTTGCGGCAAAATTAGTTACGGGTAGAAGACACCAGATCCGATTTCATCTTTCTTCGATCGGAACTCCTATCTTGGGAGACGAAACATACTGTGATTCTTCCTCTAAAAGTTTAGTTCCGAAACCAAAACGATTTTTATTACATTCTTATCTTCTAAAATTCAAAAACGAATTCAACGAAGAAGTAAAACTTATCTCCGAGCTTCCTTCGGATTTTCAACCTTATATGCGCTTTTTTTCTGGTATACGTTTTCCGGAATGAGTAAGCTGGTCCTCACTTTTCCGGAGGCGAAAATGAGTGAATCCATAGCATTGATCATAGGCGGATCAGGGGCCGCAGGCCAAAGCGCGATAGAAGGCCTTCGGGAACATTCCAAAAAGTCCGGAGTCAAATGGAATATTATCTCGACTACTTCCGGTGATTCTCAAGTCACCGGAGCAGATAAAACAATTCCACATATCCAATTAGAAGAGCCTGAAGCTGCCGTTCAGAAAGTCCTAAAAGAAATCAATCATCTGAAAGTGGATATTTTTATCTATACTCCTGCGAGAGGGAATTTAGGTTATCCAGTTTCTGAAACTCCGGATGTAGATATCATAAACACCGCTAAATTCTGTCTGGATCCCATGATAGAACTGGAAAGAAAACTGAACCCACGTTTGACCGTCGGATATTCCGCCTTTTATTATCTTCCGCATTTACTTACTTCTTATGGAGCGTTAGCATTCATCAAAAAGAAAATGGAAGAGTGGGCTATCGAAAAACCGGATTCCAGAAAAATGATCCGCGCGGGAAGTTTCATAAGTACAAGTGCAAGGGGGATCGGAGTACTTCTGCAAAAAATCGGCAGGTCTTCTCCTTTTCCAGAATTACAAAACCTAATGAAGGAGCATAAGGAATCCGGCAAAAAGTTTTCCGAATTCTTTTGGGACTATGTTCGTGGGTCTGAAAAAAGGATATTCGAAAAACAATTTCCGAATATTCCATATAGAGCCACCGAACAAAATGATCTAAAGATCGGTTTATTAAAAATTCTAGATGGAGAGAAGGCTCCGATCGTTTCCTTGATCGGAGATTGGATCTGGACCGATGATAAACTTCCGGAAATGCCTGAGTATTTGAAAAAAAGATAATTTCGCACAGAGTTCACAAAGTTTTATAGAGGCTCTGAGTTTTCTCGCACAGAGGCACGGAGCCCACAGAGAGAAACAGCGTTGGGGCGTAATGTTAGAAGTCCTATATCACATCCCTCCGCGTCTTTGTGTCTCTGTGTGAAAAAAACTTCGTGTCTCTTTTAACTCAGTGACTTTTATAGCGGAACTGTTTTCCAGTTCTTAACGGATTGGACAAACACTCCAGGAGGGGGTGCCTTCTTACCTCGGTCCAAAAAAATCCCTTTGGACCTTACATGAGAAAGCATAGGGAAATCGTTTTCAGAATCTCCGAATGCGAGATCGTAACCTTGATTTCCATTGGCTAGATTGAGTAATTTTACTTTTCCGATGCCGTAAGTAAAAGGTTCTATCAGCTCGTGGCTTAAGATCCCATTCTTTTCGATCAACCTCATGCCAAGTACATTCTCTTTCGGAATACCCCAACGTTCCGAAACCATTTGGATCACAGGTTCCGGTGAAGCGGTTACGATCCAAATTTTGGTCCCAGCCTTTTCCAACTCTTTTACAAGTTCCAACATAGGATGAAATGCTTGGACCGCTTTGGGACTTGTATCCTTCTGGTTCTTTTCCCAAACAAGATTTGCGGTATTCTGCAACTCCTTCGTGGATCTACCAGAAAAGATCCAAGTAGACCATCTATACCCCGCTTCCAAGCCTTCTTTCTCTATCTTGGATTCGTAATATTTCCAGACCTCGTCCATAAAGGATTGAGTATCCGTTTTACGCAAAATTTCCATTTTTTCGGAGATTGCGGCTTCCGGGAAAAAAGGAGTAAGGGATTGGATCCAAGGAACTCCAGCTAGTAAAAGTTCGCACATGACTTCCTCTCCGAAATCACCTCGGACAAGAGTATTATCAAAATCGAATAAAGCTGTATGGATTTTCCGGCCGGCCAGGCTCTCTTCCAAATAGGAAAAGATTTCGGAAGACCAGTCGGAATTAGAGATCAACGGTTTATTGCTGGATGGTTTCTTTTGCGATTGCAACTTGGGATTCTTTATCAGCTAAGAAAGGGGGAAGATAATGTTCAGGGTTCAAAACCACGTTTTGGTAACGGACTTCGAAGTGAACATGTGGCCCGGTGGTATGCCCTGTATTTCCGGAAAGTGCAAGCACTTGTCCTTTTTTCACTTTGTCGCCTTGCTTTACGAAAAGAAGGGAATTATGGGCGTATAATGTTTGGATGCCGTTGATTTGAGGATGAGTAAGAACTACTCGTAGTCCGTATCCACCGTCTCTTTTAGAATCGGTTACAACTCCATCAGCGGCTGCAATCACTACGGATCCGTTCGGACAAGCGATGTCCACACCTGCATGTAAGGCGTTCCAACGTCTTCCTAGTCTAGAAGTGACTCTGGAATATTTGAAACTCAAAGGCCAGATCAATTCTCTCGCATCCGAGGTGAAAATCTCTCTTCCTTTGTCTTCTAATAGAAGATTACGGGTATAATTTGCGTTATAGGGGAAGAATACAGGCTCTGAGTTTTGGATCTTTCCGCTGTCGTGGATCCCGTTGAGAAGACGAACTTCTCTTTCGGAAGTTCCGAATTTATGGTATAGATCCTCTAGGGATTCTTTTACTTTTCCGGGAACGATCCAGATCCCTTCTCTAGATTGATAGGTTTGGATGAATTGGTTGTCGACCTTAACTTCTTCCAAATATGTATTTGCGAAAGATTTCCAGGAAAGGACGACGAGTGCAGAAGCACCTACTATCGTAAGAATAGTTTTTCTTTTCATTTGGTTCTTTCCTTTTTGCGCCGCCAAAAATTCTCTTAAAAAACGGGTCTTGCTTTTAAGATCGGCGGTAAATTTCCGAAAGTTCAACCTATCCTCCTGGTCCATAATCTCGGGACAAGGATTTTTCTCCACCTAAATCCAGAGGAATTAACGATACTGAATGAATTCGACCGAATTCCAATGAAATTAATTATTTTAAGGGCTATTCTCTCAATTTTTAGCATATTTTGATAGAATTTAAGAGTTTTTATGAGGTGCTGCGAATAGAGTCCCGAAAAAATGCAAACTTACTGAAAAGTTTTCAGAAATTTAGAGAAACTTTCGTCGTAGTTGAACCCGGAAACCTGGATGGAATAGACATAAGGTAAGGCACTCAAAGGCCAGATTTTGTGCGGTTTTTCCGAGTTTTTGGAGAAAATAACCTTTGCGATAGAACAGGAACCTTCGCACGGAGAACACTGAGAGCACGGAGTAAACTATCGGAAACTCTACACGCCACGCCCTCTGTGTCCTCAGTGAACTCTGTGCGAATACCCTATCCTAAGATCCTTTCTTTTAATTCCGGGGTTGGCATTCTGCAAGATTCTCTCGTACCGAAAAGTTTGTACCTGTTTTTCGCAATCAGATCGTACAGAATGTTTCGGATTGGTCTTGGGATAATATAACCAAATTTGAGGACTTTCCAAAAACCACCCAACTTACCGCAAATCTCCAAGATGGCATTCGATTTGATATGGATCTCTTCCCCGTCCCAGAAAAGAATACTGTCAATCCCTCGGATCTTTTCCTTCAGGGCCTTAGATTGGATTAGATTTTTTGCATATTCGGACTGTAAGCTTGCAAATTTTAATCTTTTATGTTTATCCAGATCCAAAAGTACATTCACTGCACCGTTACATAAATTGCATACTCCGTCAAATAGCACGATCGGTTCCGTAAATTTTGACAAAGGAGACCTTCTTTTTTTATTTAGACAGTGTAGAAGTCATGTAAGTCTCTATTATTCTGCTCTTCCTGTATGAGAAGTATATAATTTTAAGATCTCTTTAGGACTTGAAGCTTTCCAGGATTTAACATTCAATCCTCTTTCTCTGAATTCTATCGTAATTTCGGAATCTTCTTCAAAATCAAAAACGTAATAAGAGCCGTTTTCAAAGAAGAAGCCCCTGTTTCGAGAAGTGAGAAAAAAAGGACTGGATATATAAGTACTGTATTCGTTTCCACCTGCGCCTTCTAATAATTCGGCTCCCCAAGTGATGGGTTGGTCTCCTCTTCCCACTCCTTGTTCTTCGGAGAATAAGAACGGTTTTTTTCCTTTTAGATTCAGATGAGAAAATTGTTCACCTAAACCGTAGATACTTTCGGATTCGTCCGATTTGAATTTTATATATGTGCGGTTTAGTTCCGGATTCGTTATTTCCACCTTCCAATCGAGTCCGGCATTGGAAGAGGAAACGAATCGGATCGTATATCCAGTTTCGCAATTTTTTCCGGTAAGTTTTCCTTTTACTAGTAATGCGCCGGATTCTAATCCAAGACTTTCAATCGTTTGGGATCCACATTCTAATAGGATCTTATCTTTGATCTTAAAAGTTGCCTTTCTGTAATTAACGATCTGCTCTCCTTTTGCGGAGGAAAGAAACGGATCTTTTAGGGAAAATTCCAATATTTTACCTTGGGAAGTGATGAACGATAGTTCAGTCGGTAGGAATACAGCTTTGATCCCGTTTCCAAGATCGAATTCTTGAGGAGGAATGGAAAACGGAGAGATTTTTTCGAATCTGGATCCGCAATCCAATACAAATGCAAATAATAGGCCTATAATAAAAAAGAACCTCATCGTTATTCCTCATAGAAACAAACGAAAGGTTCTTTTAGAAGCTTAAGAAGTCTTTCTTTTTTTAACTTTTTCTGTCGATGCCACCGACTCTAGGTGCAGAAGCTCCTGCACCTGTCTGTCCGTATATGTTCGCTGCTTGTTTAGGTAGATTGGATTTTCTCCATTCGAACCAAGAGCCGACGTATACATTCACGTCGTTGTATCCTACTTCTTTGAGCATCAACGCAAGCAAGGAGGATCTTGCTCCGTTATAATCGTAGATAACGGTGGTCCTTTCCGGCATAAAAGGAAAACCTCTTAACTTTTTATTGAAGAAAGTTTTGTCCACGAGTTCACCGTTCGCGTCATACAACATTCTCCAATCCCAGAGGAATGCTCCAGGCAATCTTCCGCATAAACTACCCGGCTCGGGAGCGGTTAGACGAGGAAGTTTACCGTCGTACTCTTCCGGTGTGCGAGTGTCGAAAATTTGGAGTCTAGTTAGGTTCTTTTCTAAGAACGCCTTGTCGATCACTCCTTCTAATTTGCGGACTTTTGACGCAGGACCTATATCCAATTCTTTGGAACCTTTTTCCTTGGCTCCATCTACAGGCCAACGTTGTCCGATCAAAAACGCATTTTGAAAACCTGCGGCTCTCAAAAGAAAAACGAGTCTGGATGCGAACATCCCCATTCCCTCGTCGAAAACGAGTATCCTGGACTTCTCCTCTTTTTTAGCCAGAGCAAGTATCTCTTCGATCGGACCCAATAATTTTTTGGAAGAGTCCGGATCGGAAGCAAAAGCTTTTTTGACGAATGGAAAATAATACGCACCCTTTAAGGTGGATTCCTGGTATTGCGCTTGGGAGCGGCAATCGATGAATAAGTCCTGCTTTTCGTTCAGGTCGGTTTTAAGAAAACTCCAGTGAGACAAGATGAATACCGTTATATTTTTTACTCTTAGTTTTAACCATATTCCAGAGTCCCGTTTCAGAGTTTAACTTTTTTTTGGTATTCCTGGAAATTCGGGACATAATCTCAAGAATTCTACGGAAATTCCTCTTCTATTTTCAGATCTGTAAAATCCGCTTTTTCCCGAACCGATAATAATTAGGAATGTTTTCCCCTATGCAGAATATTTTCCAATTAAGAACGAAAAGACTCCTTCTTTCTTTTACAAGCCTTGGAGTTTTATTGTTTTTTTCCGTTTTTATTCCGGATTCGGGAAGTTTCGCAGAAGAACCGCAAACCCAAAAGAAAATTTCCAGGATCGGCGACTTTGCTGAGAAAGAATTTCAAGAAGCTTGGAGAAAATACTCCAAAGAGAAAGATGCAAGGCCGTTGAAAGAATGGTTCAAACAACATGGGACGGTTCATATAGGCGAGTGTAAGTTCAGATCCACTCATGAAATGGAAGAATTACAGGTTCTTTATCTGGATTGCCCCGGAAAAAAACTGTACGGTTTCTTTTATTCAGGTGAAGAAAGATTACGTTCTCCGGAAAGAATAGATTCCTTCCGAGTGAAAGGTCCGGTAAAGTTAGGAAAGACCGTTTATTGGGAATTGGAATTTTCCGCTGAAAATTTGAAGGCCGCAAGTTCCAAACCTATTCCAGGCGGTAAATCCAATCCGGAAACAAAATTAGTGGAAAAAGCTTCCACCGTGAATTTTGGTCTGCAATATTTCTTAAGCATAGCAAAACATCCGATAGATCGTCCGACTCCTAAAGGAAAAGAGATCTTTTTTGATTCTTCCTGCCCTCTTCTTTACTTGGGGAAGGATGCGGATTTTTATTGGGACAAGTCTTTGTATTATTCTTTCCAAGCCAGTTGTTTGCCGGATTCTCCTTATTCCTGGATCAGGATCAAAGCGGATCTGAGCGGAAACGTCTTAGTGGATAACCAACCCACGGAAGAACTCCAAGAAGGAGCCCGTTACTTGGCAAAATTGAAATTAGAATCGGTAGAAAAGGATAAAATTGTATGGTCCGACGCGGAGTTATTTCATGAATAAGTTTTGGATACTTCGCGCAGGTTTTATCCTGATCTTGAGTTTTCCCGTTTTTTCCCAAACGAACGGGAACCCGGATCTTAAAACTTTATTGAACGGTGTTGTCATCGTCAGAAGCGATATTTATCCCGATGCGACAGATCCTTTGGAGTTCGGGGACCAGGATCTTTCTCGCGACGTCGGTTCCGGGTTCATAATTGCAGGAAATAGAATATTAACGAATGCCCATGTGATCTCCGAATCCAAGTATTTGAAAGTTAAACGGTTTAATAGTAGCAAATATTATAGTGCAAAGGTGGAATTTATAGGTTTCGATTGCGATCTGGCCTTGATCTCCGTGGAAGACGAAGAATTTTTCTCCGGAGTAGAACCTTTGGAAATCACCGAAGAATCCCCTTCTCTCGGCAGTAATCTTTTGATGCTCGGTTATCCGGAAGGTGCGGAAAATCTTACTTTGGAAAACGGTTTAGTCAACCGTGTAGAACGATTAAGATATTCTTTCACGGGCTTAGATTATAGAAAGGTAATCCGTGTAGGCGCCAATATTTTACCCGGTTATTCAGGAGGTCCGGCTATTCAAAACGGAAAAGTAGCCGGTATTATTTTCGAAGTCAGTCAGATCCAAGGAAATACGGCGTATCTCATTCCGCCTGAAGTTGTACAACATTTTTTAAAAGATATACAAGACGGACAGTATGACGGATTCCCTTTCGTAGGTTTTACATTCCAAAATGGGAACTCCGAATCCGTGAAAAAGTATTTAGGGGTTCCTCAGAATCTGCAAGGAGTGCTTGTGAATAAGGTATATCCGAATTCTTCTTTTTCGGATGTTTTGCAGACGGATGATTTTTTATATAAGGTAGACGAGGCTTATCTGAATAATGAGGGTGGGCTTTTGGAATTTACGGGAAGAACGATCGTAGATCTGATCGAACCGGGCTTTGTGGGTCAAAAGCTCACATTGTATTTTTATAGGAACGGTAAAAATTTTAAGATCCAAGCCGAATTAAAAAAGACGGATTCCTTGGAACTGTATAGAGATCGCCAGATCAAAAGTTTTTTAGGAGCGGGACTTTTATTTCAGCCCGTAAATCGGGCATTATTCGGTAAAGAAAGCCAAAGAGTGGAAACAGCTCTCAGATACCATTACAGTTATTTTATACAAGACGATCTTTTTAAATTTACGGAAAGGGATCTGATCTTGACTACCATCTTTCCGGATCCACTCAATTCCAAATATCTAAATTATCGTTTTAAAATATTAGAATCCATTAATGGAAAAACCCCTTCCAATATCGCCGAATTTAAGGATTATTGGAAAAAATACTCAAATGGGACCATAGTTCTCAAATTCAGAGGTGTTGGTCTTCCTTTGGTTTTGGATGCCAAAACCGTTCGAACCATAGACTTACGGGTCAGAAAAAGATTCGATATCAAGTCGGACGAATCCAAGGAGGGAAAATGAAATTTTATCGATTCGTATTCCTTCTAGTCTTTGCCCTTTTAGGAACTTCAGGAAATCTAGAAGCGAAGGCGGATTCGGAATTTTCACTTCTGGTCCATTTTAGAAAGTATTCTCATCACAATCCTTTCCAAAAAGGGACTCCGTATCAGAAAAAAATTCCTGCGATCCGTTTGGATGAAAGAACCGCACTTGCACTTTTAAAACCAGGAGAAGTGCCGCTATTCGCCGAAATACATCCGGAAGAGTCCGCAGGGAGAAAGGCCTACTTCCAAAAAGTGGATCTGGATACTGGACTTGGTATCGTTCTTCTTCCGGAAAATTTCGGAAGATCCAAAAAGGTCTCTCCTATCGCGATCTTAGAGGAAAACCCCAGGGCGCAAGGAACATGCTCCTCCTTCTTTCAGAATTTTGAATGGGGAAGTTTAGAATTTTCTAAATCGATTTTACCTCTTTCCAAACTTTCCAGAAAGGAAAACCAAGACGGGGCCAGGAGTTTTCTTTTTTCAGGGAAAAAAGTCTGCGGATTTACCGACGGGACTTGGAATGCAGGTGCGGAACTTCTTCGTAGATTTTATCAGAGCAGATTTTCTTCTCTTTCTCCTTTTCCTCACCCGGGTTTTTATGCGGAAGGCTCTTTAACTCCTGCGGAAGAGGATTATTATTTCCCGAAAGGTAGCGTGGGTGCGGTTGTTTCGGAAGTTCTTCCCGGGATCGGTCCGATGCATAATCTATTTCCAGGAGATGCTGTACTTTCCGTAAACGGGATCCCGGTTGCCTCGAAACAAAAACAAGCATTATACGATATCCTACTCAGTAAAGGTGGATCTTATTTGAATTCGGGAGAATGGGTAACTCTTTCTTTGTATCGTGACGGCAGAAAAAGAGAGATACGTTATCAGCTAAAACCTTACAACGAGGATTCATTTTTGATCCCGGAAAGTTCCGATAAGATCGCACCTAAATATTTGATCGCGGGCGGTTTACTTTTCACGGAACTCACTCATACGTATTTGAAAGAATACGGAGAAAAATATAAATCTGCAAGCGACAGAAAGTTAGTATTCTTAGCCGAAAGTTATTCTAAAAAACTTCATCCGGAAAGGAGCCGTATCGTATTACTTTCCAGAGCCTTCCCGGATGAAAAGAACAGGGCCTATCAGGAATTCCAAGACTTGATCTTAGAATCTGTGAATGATAAGGTCGTGGACTCAGTAGAAGGTTTGAAAGCAGCCATATCCGAAAATAAGGATGAGTTTCTGGTCTTCCGATTTTCAGGAAACAAACTGGCGGTTTTCGATAAGTTGGAGTTAAAAAGTTTGGATGAAAGGATAAAATCCTTATATTCTCTTGATTCTCTAGATAATATCCGCTGACAAAATTCTTGACTAGAATACCTTTCCGGGGTTTCCTTTTGTTTCCCGAATAAAACCATTCGGAAGTTCTGAATTAGGAATTTATTATGAAAATCCTTTTCGTTGATGACGAAGAAGTTATCCGAGATCTGTTTCAGGAAATTTTCGGCAGCGAATACGAACTAGTTCTGGCCGGAACCGCGGAACAGGGCTTAACCTTAGCCGAATCGGAAACTTTCGATCTGATCATCACCGATATTCGCCTTCCAAGGATGAACGGTATAGAGTTCATCACTAAATTGAGGGAAAAAGGAGTGGATACTCCTTTTATCGTCATCACAGGAAATCAGGACATCCAAATCTCCATCAATGCCCTTCGATTGGGAGCAGTGGATTTTTTCCTAAAACCTTTCCGGATGGAGGCGATCCGTTACTCTCTCTTAAGATTTAAGAATCTATTTTATGCGGGCAAGGACCTTGTTGACAAAAGGATGTTCCAAGTCCGGGAATCCAGACAGAAGTTCGCACTTCTTCCCAGGCTTGGCAATCTAAACCAATACGTTCATTTGATCCTGAAATCTCTCTCGCATCTTCCCAACCTACATAGCGAGGACCAACTTTCTTTAAAAGTGGCTTTGTATGAATTGATTGGTAACGCAATCGAACATGGTTGCGCTCGTATCAACTATCACCAAAAACAAGAGTTGATGTTCCAAGAGAACGATTACTTCTCTTACGTGGACAAGATCTGCGAATCCAAGGAAGAATGGATTAAGGTAGAAGTGGATTATGACGACACAAGAGTAACTGTGATCTTGGAAGATGGAGGAGACGGTTTCGATCCTGCAAGGGTTCCGGACCCGGTGCAAGATCCGAATGCAAGCCAACTTTCGGGGAGAGGAATCTTTTTAGTCCGTATGAATGTGGATTCTCTTTCTTATAACGATAAGGGAAACCAAGTCACATTCGTAAAGAAACTCCAAAAATCGGAAGTAAAGCAAAAGCAGGCTTAATCGATCCATTGGTAGGATAGAATATTCTTATATTAGAATATTCCATCCTACTTGGCGGATGGTTTGTAATACGCTAAAAAATAACCGCTGAGCAAAAACCAAGAAGGGATTTGTCCCAAAAAAAACGCTCCTGCCGCTCCCATTGTCCCGTATTCAGGGATCAGAAGATTGTCCAAAATTAATCCGAAGATCAATCTCACTAATGCAAGAATTGCAAGTAATCTAGGTTGTCCTAACGCAAATAAGGCCATACCTAACGGTGAAAACACCAATTGAAAAAGATAATTCGGATACAATAATTGGAATACGGGAACGGATTCGGGATATTTCCCGGAAAATAATGCGGAAAAAACCCAATCTCCCAGAAACACCCAAGGCCCTAATGCCAACGCAAATACTACTGCGACTAAAATGGATTTACCTAAATAATTGGTGAATTCCTTATTTTCCGTCATTCTTGAAAGTTTAGGATAGATCATGGAATTCAAAACGGAAAATAGGATCACAAATCCACTAAAAGGTTGTAAAGCGACACCGTATGCGGCCACTGCCTCATTCGAATGGTATTTGTTCAGGAAAAAAAGTTCCATTCTATCCGAGACGATAGCAAACAAAGAAGCTAAAAACGCATAACGGTTGAAGGAGATAAGTTCTTTGGTTTGTTGTCGGACATCCTCCTTGTCTCCTGCCCAATGTAGTTTCCCTCTAGGAAATAAAAAGAAAAATAATACGATCGTAAAAACGGGGGCAACGGAGAAGATCCCAAGTATGTCCAAATGCCCTAAGGCATGATCCGAAAATTGATCCGCTAAATAGAGGATCAAAATTCGGATCAAGTTCGGAAGCGGATACCAAATGGATAGTGCATGATATTGTCCGAAAGAAACAAATATACTTTCGAAATAGGAATTGAAAGAAAGAACAAAGCTACCGAATACCAAAAGGAAAGCTGCGAGTGCATTCTCCTTTAAAAAATACACCGCAACGCCGGTAACAAACACCAAAAGGAATAATGCGACCCATTTTACCCAAAGAGAAGAAGCGAGAAGCACTCCGATCTTACGTTTGTCTTCGGTCATAGGAGAAAGAAATCGTACCAAAGCGGTAGGCAATCCGAATTCAGCCACTGCTAAAAGTACAGGCAAAAATCCGGAGTAATATTGGAAGATACCGTTCTCATTCTTACTCAAGATCCGAACGGAATAAACCATGAAGATAAAATTCAGTAGGGAGGCTACAACCTTGGAAAACCCTACTGAAAAAAAGCTGCGTATGAATCCGGAGGTGCGTAATCTTCCAAAACTTTCGGAAATGAATTGTAAAGAGGATCCAAGGCGAAGCATGAAGTTAAGTCAGATAGATGCCTCCGCGTATTCTTTTTAAAAGAATGGGAGCGAGATGGCCAATATAGTAACACACGATCCCATACTTAAAGTATCTGGCAACCGGATTTTCCCCGAATAGAGAAGAGAGAATTTTTCCGAGGACCAAATAAAAGACCAAGATCCCAAGAATAATCACAGCAACTCGGACTAAAAATACGATCCAAGAATCGACTGATTTCCAATCCAACCCTGCCCTCTTGTTGTACAAAATCCCGATCCCGAAACCTGCAAGTGCACCCGCAGAAGAGATCACCTGCTCCCAAGATTTGTTGGTGGATTCCGGTTGGCTTGGGTCATGTAGAAGAACGCTAGGCACGGTGAAAGCTAAAATGAAAAGTACAAGCGACTTTAGTCTTTTTTGGTCCGGAGAAGTTCCGGTAAAACTAGCCTCTAAAATTTCCGGATCTTTTGAGAACCAGAATTCCAATCCCAAAAGTATAAGTATTCCTAAAGTGAAACCGCCTAAGGTATCCCCCAAAAAATGAAGTCCCGCATACATTCTAGAAATCGGCATGAATAAGATCAAAAACACGGTGAGGATCCTCACCCAACGAATTCGTACATGCAAAAATAATGTTCCGTATAAAACCACAGCAGTCTGCACATGTCCGGATGGAAATCCGTATGAACCTTCCATGATACCAAGCTCGGAGGGAAAAGGTAAACCGATCGGTCTAGGCATTGTAAGAAGGGCCTTAAAAACTCCATTCACAATTCCTGCGATGAGCAGCCCCAAAGTCATCCTTAGCCCTATCTTACGATCCATACAAAGATAGATCAAAGAGACCAAGGCCATAAAAAAGAGAGAAGATCCCAAATAATGGAACAAAATTGTGAAAGGATCCAATACGAATTTTAAAACGGAAATATGAAGAGCCTCTAAAGGCGAGTTAGAGAATAAGATCTCTTTCCAAAGGAAACTATCTGTCATAAAAACGAACATATAAAGTTTCGGTTTTAAACGCAAAATGAATTCTTTTCCGGATTTCTCTCTTCTTTTGGTTTTTAGAACATTCGATTTTTAAAAATTGGAGGCCATTTATAAAATATCTAATGAACAATTTGTGACTATTGTTTGAGTTCCTACATTGGATTTGCTTGAAACTTTGGAATTCCTTAAGACTTCCCCAAACCCCTATCCAAAAATCAAGGTTGCTAGATTCTGATTCGTATGCATGATAGATATATAGATGGAATTTATTGAACGATCGTTCTCCCAACTACAAAACAAACAAAGTTCGGTTAAATTTTACCCAGGCTTGAACATTAGGAGAATATAATGGAACCGGAAGTATACATCCCCCGTAATAAATTAAAATTTGTGACTGCCGCATCCCTTTTTGACGGCCATGATGCTTCCATCAATATCATGAGAAGAATACTCCAATCCTCCGGGGCGGAAGTGGTTCATTTAGGTCATAATCGATCCGTCCAAGAGATCGTAGACTGTGCCATACAGGAAGATGTGCAAGGGATCGCCGTAACAAGTTATCAAGGCGGTCATGTAGAATATTTCAAATATATGATAGATCTTTTAAAAGAAAAAGGAAGTTCTCATATCAAAGTATTCGGTGGAGGCGGAGGGACTATTCTTCCTTCCGAGATCCAAGAGCTGGAAGCTTATGGGGTTTCTAAAATATACTCTCCCGACGATGGACGCTCCTTGGGCCTGCAGGGAATGATCAACGATCTATTACAAAAATCTGATTTTATTCCGCCTCATAGATTTAACGGGAATCTGTTCTCAGAGATCCGTAAAAAAAATCCGATCGCCATCGCAGAATCCATTTCCTTAGTGGAATCTTCGGAAAATGATCCGAAAAAAGTTGATCCTAAAAAATTGGATTTTCCGATCTCAAAAAAGACCATCCCGGTTTTAGGGATCACCGGAACCGGAGGAGCAGGAAAGTCTTCTCTTACGGACGAACTTGTAAGAAGGTTCATCCACGATTTCGAAGACAAAACGGTAGCAATCATCTCCGTCGATCCTTCCAAAAGAAAAACGGGGGGTGCACTTTTAGGAGATAGGATCAGAATGAACTCGATCTCGCACCCAAGAGTTTACATGAGATCCTTTGCCACGAGAGAAGCGAATATCGCGCTGAACCGAAATGTTAAAAAAAGTTTGGACGTTCTCAAGAGTTCCGAATTCGACTTAGTTATCGTTGAAACCGCCGGGATCGGACAAAGCGATTCCGAGATCACGGAAGTGTCGGATCTTTCTCTTTATGTTATGACCCCTGAATTCGGTGCCGCTACCCAGCTGGAAAAGATCGACATGATCGATTACGCAGATCTAATTGCAGTCAACAAATGTGATAAAAGAGGAGCGTTAGACGCAATCAGGGACGTTCAAAAACAATTCCAAAGATCCAGAAAATTATTCGACCAGACTCCGGAAAAGATGCCCGTTTTCGGGACGATCGCTTCTCAATTCAACGATCCAGGGACTAACAATCTGTATGTTGCATTGATCGACTCTTTAAATCAAAAATTCGGTCTAGGTTGGAAGTCCAATTTTGATTCCAGCACGGAAACAAGTCAAAAGATCCATATCATTCCCCCTGACAGACAAAGATATTTAGCAGAGATCGCGGAAGAATGCGAGAAATACGAGAACTTCGTCAAAAAAGAATCCGAAACCGCGGAAGTATTGTACAGGATCAAAGGTACCATAGAGGTATTAAAAGAAAGAGGAAAAAACGTATCCGATCTAGAAGAGGAATATTCCAAAAGAGAAGCGGAACTTCATCCGGACACCAAAAAGATCCTGAAAGAATGGGATTCCAAACTGGAAAAATATTCCGGGGAATTTTTCGCATATAAGGTCCGGGACAAAGAGATCAAGGTAGAAAATTTTACAAAATCGTTAAGTAATCTGAATATCCCGAAGGTTTCCGTTCCGAAATTCCGCAACTGGGGAGAGATCGTAAAATGGTCCTACACGGAGAATTTCCCTGGAGAATTCCCTTTTGCAGCGGGAGTTTTTCCTTTTAAAAGAACGGGAGAAGATCCGACACGTATGTTCGCAGGAGAGGGTGGACCGGAACGAACGAACGCCAGATTCCATTATGTGAGCCATGGAATGCCCGCCCATCGTTTGAGCACTGCTTTCGATTCTGTCACTTTGTATGGGGAAGACCCCGGGCTTCGTCCCGATATTTACGGCAAGATCGGAAACTCAGGAGTAAGTATCGCAACTCTGGACGACGCTAAAAAACTCTATTCCGGTTTTGATCTTTGTAGTCCGAGCACTTCCGTATCTATGACGATTAACGGACCGGCACCGATGCTTCTATCCTTCTTCTTGAATACCGCAATAGACCAAACCTGCGAGAAGTATATTCGTGCAGAGGGAAAAGTAGAAGAGGCAAAATCCAAACTTGCGGAGATCTATTCCAAAAAAGGAGTTCCGATCCCGCAATATAAAGGAGAGATCCCGAAAGGAAACGACGGTTTGGGGCTTCTTCTTTTAGGGACCACCGGCGATAAGATCCTGCCTAAGGAAATTTACGAAAAGATAAAAAAAGAAACTCTTTCTTCCGTGCGTGGAACAGTGCAGGCGGATATTTTAAAAGAAGATCAGGCACAGAATACCTGCATTTTCTCCACCGAGTTTGCGTTAAAACTAATGGGGGATATCCAGGAATATTTTATCTGGAATAAAGTGCGTAATTTCTATTCCGTTTCCATTTCCGGATATCATATTGCCGAAGCGGGAGCCAATCCTATCACTCAGGTTGCATTCACGTTGGCAAACGGATTTACATTCGTAGAATATTATCTCTCCCGAGGAATGAAGATAGACGATTTTGCTCCGAACCTTTCCTTCTTCTTTTCCAATGGGATCGATCCTGAATATGCGGTGATCGGAAGAGTCGCACGTAAGATCTGGGCTAAAAGTATGAAATACAAATACGGCGGATCGGAACGTTCCCAAATGTTAAAATATCATATTCAGACTTCCGGTCGTTCTTTACACGCACAAGAGATCGCTTTCAACGATATAAGAACCACTTTACAAGCATTATACGCAATCTACGACAACTGCAATAGTTTACATACGAACGCGTATGACGAAGCGATCACCACTCCGACAGAAGAATCCGTGAGAAGAGCGATGGCAATTCAACTTATTATCAATAGAGAATTGGGCCTTGCAAAAAACGAAAATCCTCTCCAAGGCTCCTTTATTATAAATGATCTCTCCGATCTTGTGGAAGAGGCGATCTTGTCCGAGTTCCGACGTATCTCCGAAAGAGGCGGAGTTCTCGGTGCAATGGAAAGAATGTACCAGAGAAATAAGATCCAAGAAGAATCTCTGGAGTATGAACACAGAAAACATGCGGGAGAAATACCGGTTATAGGAGTGAATACTTTTTTGGGCAAAGATGGGTCTCCCACCATTCTTCCGGAAGAAGTGATCCGCTCTACCGAGGAAGAAAAAAAGGCACAGATCAGAGAGTTGGAAGCATTCCAATCCAGGAACCAAGTAGATTCAGCTAACGCCTTAAAGGATCTGCAATCCGCCTGTCTTTCCGGAAAGAACGGTTTTGAGGCCCTAATAGAAGCAGGAAAGGTCTGTTCTTTGGGACAAATGACCCATTCTCTCTACGAAGTTGGTGGCCAATACAGAAGAAGTATGTGACCGACTATGTGATACAAATCAATTCGAAGTATCTTTTTTTGTTTCCCTTAGGATTTCATGGTAGAAAATTTGGTCCAAGACCATGACTTCTTCTGCAATCCAGTTTACAGAGACACATGTATACGCTGAAAAAAAACGATTTAGAGTCGTTTTTGTTCGGAACGTATGTTCTGTCGAAACGGAAGAAATTGGTCTGATCCTACAAAAGATCCAAGAAATACAACCGGTAGTTGTGGAGTTGGATCTGGAAAACGTAGTGGCCATCCCCTCTCTGATCTTGAATCGGATCTTAAAACTATTAGCGGAATTAAAAACGAAAGGAGTCCCGGTGGAAATCAAAACCAGCGAAGGACTCAAAACCGTTCTGAATCGACTGAAAATCTCCCTTCAATGAAAACGATATCCATCATTCTCACCCAATGTTTCCTTTTCCAAAGCCTGGTTTTCGGAAGCGGTTGGTTCTGCGGAATGCTCGCCGGGGAGATCAAACTTTGCCATTGTAATCACGGTAGCCAAAAAGAAAAACACTCCGCTTCCGAGGACCAAAGATTCTCTTCTAAATTGGCGGATGCCGGAGAAGATCATTCCAATTCTAAACCTTCTTCCCTCCCTGACTGTCATTCCGCAAAATCTGGCGAGGCACATAAATGCGCCTGTAAAAAAGCGAAAGATAAGGCTTCTTATTTAAGCGGGACCATCTGCACTCAATTTTTCACTTATTCCAAATTGGAAAACATCGCTCCTCAAACCTTGGACTCAGAACTTTTAGGTCGGATCCAAGAGGATTCCGGAGTTATTGTTTCCTTCGATCTAGAACGACCCCCTCGATTCTCCTAAACTTTTCCTAAACCTCGAACGAGGAAGCAAGGGGAACCTTTATCCTCAAGCTTATAATCCGTCCAAATAATCGCTAATCCGGACGGCTATTATACGAAAAATCGGAAAGTGAAATACTTTCCTCAGGAGAATATTATGAAATATTTATATAGATCCGCTATTGCGGCATTATTTATCATATTCGTCGCTTGCGACGGATCTTCCGGCTCGAACAATACAATGCTCGCCCTTGCAGCGCTGACAGCCCAACAACAAGGGATCCAATTCAGCGCTGTCGTAGGCGATAGCAATGCCGATTGCGGAGAAGATATTTCCGGCCACGGAGATTCTCAATCCAGTTCCGTCACCATCCAACACGTAGCGGGAGTAATGCCTATCGGTCTAAAAGATCTGAGATTCTACGTTTCGGAATTCGAATTAGTGGATCAAAACGACAATGTGGTCGATTTAGACGTTCCTAATACGGGCATTTGGCAGTATGGTGGGGTTACTCTTTTGGATTTCGAAAATGGTAAAGGAAGCTGTAGTGGAACAGCCGAAACCAATAATTTTGTCCAAACTTCGGTAGAAAATAAAACCTATAAAACCGTACGATTCACCGTCGGAGTTCCGGAAACTCTCAATCATATAGATTATAACAATGCACCTAGCCCTTTGAACATTTCAGGACTCACCTGGGGATGGACTATGGGGTATAGATTTTTCGTAGGAGAATTTTTATCCAACGACGCTGCAACGTTAGGAAACGCAGCGGTTTTGCATATTGGATCGACGGGCTGCTCGGAATCGGGAGGAGTTTATACCTGTACGAATTCGAATCGTTCCGTAATCGAAATAACTCCAACCGAAGGATTTAATCCTTATACACAAAAGATCCAATTCGATCTCAAAAAAGCGGTCGCCGGCTGGGATATCAGCTCAGGAAGCCTATCCTGCCATTCCATGGGAGCGATGGATAGTAACTGTTCCACCGTTTATCCTAATTTCGGTTTGGACTATTCCACCGGAAACGCAGGATCCGTTGCCCAAACCGTATTTGCGGTAGTATCCAAGTAAGAACGATAACGATGGTTTCGGTCATTCATGCCGAAACCGGAGTATTTTATGAATAAATATATTACGTTTTCTTTATTATTTCTTCTCTTTCTCCAATGTACACAATTGGGATTGGAGAAGGAAAAAAGTTCCGGATCGGAAGGTATACTTTTGCTCTTAGGAACTTCTCCATCCGAAGGAACTCCTTATACATGGAATCTTCCCGCCGGTTTTCCCAAGCCGAAAGTTCCGAGTGATAATCCGATCACTGTGGAGAAAGTCGAGTTAGGTAGGTTTTTGTTTTACGATACAAGATTGTCCGAAAACGAAACCCAATCCTGCGGTAGTTGTCACAAGCAGGCGGATGCGTTTACCGACGGATTGGTCGTTTCCGTCGGCTCCACAGGACAATCTCATCCGAGGAATGCCCAACATCTCTCCAACGTTGCATATAACCTCAGGCAAACTTGGGCGAATCCCCTCTTAAAAAAATTGGAAGATCAGGCAAGAGTCCCTATGTTTGGGGACAATCCTGTGGAACTTGGAATGAAAGACAGAGAAGATCTTTTGTTGGAAAGATTACAAAATGATCCTGATTATGTTTCAAAATTTAAGGCGGCATTCCCGAACGACCAGAACCCATTTAGCGTATTAAATATTACGAAAGCATTGTCCAGTTTCCAACGAACGCTTATATCCGGAAACTCCGCTTATGATAAATACCAAGCAGGAGATCTTTCCGCCCTAAGCGCTTCTGCGATCCGAGGGAAAAACCTATTTTTCGGAGAAAGAGCGGAATGTTTCCACTGCCATGGCGGTTTTAATTTTACGGATACCGTCCTTCATACGGGAACAGTATTCGAAGAAGTTACGTTTCATAATAACGGGTTGGATTCTTCCCGATTCGTAAGTCCGAACGGTGGACTCTATGAATTCACCTTCCAGGAGTCGGATCGTGGAAAATTCAGGGCGCCTTCTCTCAGAAATGTGGAACTCACCGCACCTTACATGCATGACGGTTCAATTCCGGACTTATTGTCTGTGATCAACCATTATACAAACGGAGGGACAGGTGACGGAACTACGAATCCGAATCGGGACGTTTTTGTAAGAAACTTTTCATTATCCGAATCCGAAAAACAGGATCTGGTGGAATTCCTAAAAAGCCTGACGGACACGGAATTTATCGCCAACCCTAAATTTGAGGATCCATTCTGAAATTTTATAAAAACATGATCCAGAATAAAATAAAATTCGAATATATCTTCCTACTTCTATTCTCTTTTCAGGCTTGCACCTTTGGGACATTAGGGAATTCCGCGAAAGAAGAATCGGAAGAACTTCAAGCTCTGTTCCGAATTTTGGACGAAAGAAGAGCTATTATTTCTCCCTGGTTGTACTACTCGGACGATCAGGGAGATCCCGATATAGGTTCTTTTACATTAAATGGAAGTTCTACTTATCAGATCCAACTCACGAATAATGAAGTTGTCCTAGAAAGTATTTCTATGTTGTTCAAGGCTCCTGAAAATTCTTTCTCGGTTTCTTCTTCTTCGGATGGAGGATATCATATATTCCATTCAGGAGGTTCGGAAACTCCCACAACCGGAACAGGTTCCTACTCTAAAAAATACGGGATCAAGGGAAGTTTTTCTCCGGGAGATATCTCCAGCTCCAATTTTAATTCCTTAACCGGAGCAGTCAGAAGACAAAGTTTATCCCCCTTTCCCCCCGTGCCTTACGGGACTTTGGAACATATTTACGGGGAATTTTCGGACATTCTTCTTACATTCCAAATTTTTAATGGATCAACGACTAAGACGGTCCATTTAGAATTACGAGAAGCCGAATTCCAAGTGGAGGTTTCCTGCGCATTGGAAATACCCTATACGAAAAATATTCCTTTCTCCATAGGTTTAAGAACGGACGGATTACTTTCCCAGAGAGCCGGATCGTCTTTCTCTATTTTGGACGGGATCTTTTCGCTCCCCTCCTCGGAGATCACGATCAACGATTTCCAGAATACGGTCTTACATTCCGAAATCCTGGAGAACCTGAAAACGAACGGCCAAGTTTTGATATTTTATTCATGTTTCTAATTATAAAAAAACGATTTTTGATAACCTTTATCCAAGGGATTGTATCCTTCTCTTTGCTTTTGTTAGGAGGAGAAATTTTCGCTCATCACGCCGCAGAAGGACAAAGTTTGATATCTTCCACAAGATTTGTGGATCCTTTTACGGGAAAAAGGGAAAAACCATCCGATTATTTTTTACTTACACAGGATTTCCAAAAAGGTACGATCGATAACTCCAATTTACATACCACCACTGTTTTCGGTGAATTCAATTTTGCAGGCGGTAAATTCGCTGCAAACTTTAGCGCTCCTTGGACGTATTATGAACAGAAGGATAGAAGTGATGCGGCTCGTTACGGCAAAGCCTTCATAGGAGCCAAATGGAATCCGTTGATAGATACGGGCTGGCCTTTTTTCCTTATTTTAGAAGGTAGGCTCGGTTTTCCCTCAGGTGCGGATACCGATAAATTTGCAGGAGGGGATTATTATTCCGGGATCACAAATCTTACGTTAGGAGCTACTTGGAAAGAATTTTTATTCGTACTTCGAGGTTCCGGGATCTTCCCTCTTTCCAAGGATTATCCAAGCATGGATAACCAATCGGGACTTCCTTATTGGGCCCGAAGTTCCGCTACTCAGACATCTGAAGAACGTCAGGAAATCCAAAAAATCACACAGTGGTTTGCATACGTTACCTATTTTTGGACCAAAGATTTTAGCGTTTTTGGAGGATTTTTATATCGGACTCCTTATGTTAACGTGATCGGAGGCGGTAGTCTTTTGGAAGAAGATTCCGAAACCCAAAAAAAATTCCCGAAAGCTTTCAAAGAAGCTAGTTTAGGTTTCAATTATACTCTGACGAAAGGTACTTACCTCACGGTCGCAGGACGTCTTCCTTTGATCCGGGATCCGGAGATCCGTCTTTATGATTATGCGATCACTACTTCCATTTCTTTTGAAATTCCGGAATGGAGAGATTCCGCCAAAAAATCGCAGAAGGAAGCGGAAGAATTCGAATCGGAAGAGGACTTGGAGAAAAAGTAATCTGCGGTTTTCTCACTGAAAGTTTCGCATAGAGTTCGGAGGACAAGGAGGGTTTTCTCACGGAAAAGAGCAAAGTCGCGAAGAGTTTGGTCGATAATTTTCAAACTTGGTGATTTTATATTTTTACGATGTTGGAACTCCAGCGTCAAAACTCTCAGTGAACCCTGTATACTCGGTGCGAATCTAAAAGAATTATTAATTAGAATATTCTAATCCCAAAGGGATTGAAAGCAGAGAGCTGAATTTTTTTCAAAACTTTGGAATCCCGGTTTGGCCACACATTCTTCCTCAGTGGAAGGAAAATAATCGATCCCTCCTCCCTCATATTTGATCCGACAACATCCTTGAGTCTGAGAAGGTTTTTCTTTTTTGGGAGAAACCTCTTGGTTCTTAGTATCCTTGGGAGGTTCCGGAGAAACTCCGAAAACGGAAGTCGCGATCCAACAGAGATAACTCAAGATCAAAACCAAGATCCGAGTTCGGAAATTTATCATACTCATTTTATTTCCCGAATTACATTCCAAGGCAAGGAAAAATCCCTGAATTCAAAAAGTGAAGTCAAGTTTTTACGTTGACTCTAAGGCCTTACGAAGGTGACAAAGGGAGAAAAGTGTAAAGGCCGAAAAGGTATTCGAATGAAAAATCTCCGCTCAATTTTACCTGGACCTAAATCCGTATCAATATCCGTGATCTTCCTTACGATCTCATTCAGCCAAGTTTGGGCAGAAACGATCCTTTTAAAGAACGGCGAAAAAACCTACGGAACCGTAATCGATCAATCCACGGATACCGTTACGATCCTGAAAGAAACCAAAAGGCAAACTTTGGCCAAGTCACAAATCTTAAAGATCATCTTCAAAGATATCAAAGATGAGGCGGAACTTGCAAAAGTATTCGAAGCTGAAAAAAAGAAACTGAATAAAGACGGAAAGAAGCCCGAAAAAGAAGAACAATTGGACACGATCCTTCTGGAACAAATGATTAAGGAGAACAGTTATAAGGCGGTCCAAAAACGTCTGGCATTGATCGAAAAATACATAGACGAGCAAGATTCCAGCTGGGAAGAATATATTTCCGCCAATAGAAGTCCTTGGGAACCAGTTTGGAAGTCTGCGATCCTCCCTGGATGGGGACTTTCCACCATGAAACATGAGAACTATGCGAGGGCTTATCAGATAGCGATCGGTCTTTCGTTTATCGTTGCAATCGGCGGAAGCCAAGCTGCAACGGAACAAGGTAATAAAGCGGAAAATCGTCTGAGTAAAATTTTATTCGAAGATCCGGTTACGTATGCGCAGATCCAAGGCTCCGGTATTACGGGCGCCTCAGTTCTTGTGACTAAATTACAATCGGACAGTATTTCAGAATACAATTCCTTCAAAAGTAAGGAAAACCAATATGAAACCTATAGCAGAACAGGACTTTATGCGGGTATCGGGTTATATTTGATCCAATTGGCCCAGAGTTATTTTTTAGGCCAAAAATGGGCGACCCATAATATCATCCAAACGCCTTCCGGAGAAGCAGTCAAAGAAGGATTCAATTTCAAAAGTAATTATATGCCGATCGCTGCCGGTGGCGCGAGCAATCTATGGGAATACCGCACCGACCTAAGATATGTGAGCAGTTTCTAAATTTCCGGAATCGAATGCCCCTTTGATTTCAACCAGTCCTGATCGTATAATCTGGACTGGTATCTTGCTCCGCTGTCTGCCAGAACGGTAACGATAGTATGTCCCGGGCCTAATTCTTTTGCAAGTTTTACGGCGGCCCCTACATTAATCCCGCTGGAACCGCCGACAAACAATCCGTCTTTGCGCAGAAGAGTATAAATAAACTCCAAACATTCCGCATCCGTAACTCGGATCGCATCGTCAAAAGGAGCATCCTTCATATTTTCGGTAATTCTTCCGTTACCTATCCCTTCTGTGAAAGAATTCCCTTCCGAGGAAAGTTCCCCTTTCTTTACAAAATTATAAATTGCTGATCCATAAGGCTCTGCTACGATCGTTTTGATCTTCGGATTTTTTTCCTTTAAGAACATTGCAGTTCCGCTAAATGTTCCTCCAGTTCCGAGCGACGCAAGCCAAGCATCCACTTTCCCATCCGTTTGTCTCCAGATCTCGGGCCCGGTTGTATGATAATGTGCTAAACGGTTTGCCATATTGTCGAATTGGTTGGCCCAGATTGCATTCGGGGTTTCTTCCGCAATTCGAGCGGAAACTTTTACATAATTTCCAGGATCCTTATAGGGAACGGCAGGAACCGTTCTGACCTCAGCCCCAAGTGTCCTAAGTAGATCTATTTTTTCTTTAGATTGTGTATCAGGGATCACGATCAGGCATTTATATCCCTTTGCATTGCAGATATGCACAAGTCCAATCCCCGTGTTTCCGGCGGTGCCTTCGACCACTGTCCCGCCGGGCTTTAAGAGCCCCTTCTTCTCCGCTTCTTCTATAATGAATAATGCGGCCCTGTCCTTAACGGAACCTCCCGGATTTAAGAATTCAGCTTTTCCTAATATTTCACAGCCTGTTTGGTCCGAAAAATAATTCAAACGGATCAAAGGAGTGTTCCCTATCGCATCCGCAAAACCTTTTTTGATCTCCATAAGAGCCTCTTTATTATAATATTTTTATAATCCGCTATGCGATTTTCAAGAGCAAATGGCTCTAATGTATACCGATAAAAAAAGGAAAGCAAATCCACTTTAGTGGACCGGCTTTCCCCTCGAATTTTTCCGTTTTTTTTTGTTCCGGAAAAACGATCAATGTTTTTGAACGGCTCTTATCGTTCGTAAAGCAAGCTTCAGGAACAACGTAACTAAAGTTTCGCCGCGCGTGCTTTAGGAACTACTGGCCTTATGCGATCGTTACGTCTTTGGACAAATAAACGTCTTGGATGGCGTTTAACAATGCAACTCCGTCTTTCATCGGCTTTTGGAATGCCTTTCTTCCCGAAATAAGTCCCATTCCACCTGCTCTTTTGTTAATGACTGCAGCTTTGACTGCGTCGCCTAAATCGTTGGAACCGGAAGGTCCGCCGGAGTTGATCAGACCGATCTTACCCATATAACAGTTGGCTACTTGGTATCTAGCCATATCGATCGGATGCTCGGAAGAAAGATCGGTGTACATCTTATCGTCTTTTTTGCCGAATTTCAGATCTCTAAATCCACCCAAGTTGGTCTCAGGTAATTTTTGTTTTACGATATCCGCTTCGATGGTTGCAGCCAAGTGGTTTGCTTGTCCGGTAAGGTCGGTTGCGATATGATAATCAGCCTTATCGTTTTTGAAAGAATCGTTTCTGAGATAAGCCCAAAGAATGGTAACAAGTCCAAGTTCATGAGCTCTATGAAAGGCTTCCGAGATCTCTTGGATCTGTCTAGAACTTTCGTCGGAACCGTAATAGATAGTAGCTCCTACGGCAGCAGCTCCCATATCAAATGCCTGCTCCACATTTGCAAAGAGGATCTGGTCGAATTTGTTCGGATAACTTAGAAGTTCGTTATGATTGATCTTAACTACAAAAGGGATTTTGTGCGCGTATTTTCGGGAAACCAATCCTAAAACTCCAAGAGTGGAAGCGACTGCGTTACATCCACCTTCGATTGCAAGTTTTACGATGTTTTCCGGATCGAAATATGCAGGGTTTTTAGCGAAAGATGCCCCAGCACTATGCTCGATTCCTTGGTCCACAGGAAGGATGGAAAGATATCCCGTTCCGGCAAGACGCCCTGTATTGTAGATGGATTGGAAATTTTTAAGAACAGAGTTGTTTCTGTCGGTCTTAGCAAAAATTTCGTCAATGTAATTCGGACCAGGGATGGTCAGGGTTTCCTTGGGGATGGTTTTAGAGACATGATTTAAGAGAGAATCCGCTTCCGCACCTAATGCGCTCTTGATTTTATCTAACATTCCAGTTATACCTATTGGTTTTATCGATCTGATGACTAGTTTTGGAGCGAAGCCCAAAATTTCCATCGATTTTCGGCAAGAAATCCCAGGCTCGGAGTGAGCTTAAAGCACAGCCCCTATTTTATCTGCACAGGAAGGCGGATATGGAAATCAGTGCCGGAGCTGGATTTTTGAACATCCAGTTTCCCTTGATTGGATTGTATGATCCCATAACAAACGGAAAGCCCCATCCCTATCCTAGAGTCATCGGATTGAATCCGCTCAAAAGGTTGGAAGGCATTTTCAGGATCTAGTTCTCCGTTCAAGGTCCCGGAAAGTCTTAAGACCAAGTCCTTTCCCGGATCTGTTTTATTATCTTCTAACACGGCATTAAAATAGATTGTGCTTCCTTTTAGATCCGAACCGACCCCATCCGCATAAAAATACAAAAGGTAATATAATACTTCTTTAATTTGATTCTGTTTTAAGAAAACATCCGGCAGATCGTCGGAAATATTTTTGGAAATTTCCAGATTTTTAGACTTTAATAATTCGGAGATAATCCCTTCCACCCCGACTAAAATATCGTCCAGCTTACACCAACTAGGTTCTTCATTGTCCGAACGGGAGAATAAGATCAGATTTCGGATTATACCGGAGATCCTTTCTCCTTGTTCTATGATCACTCTCGCATAATTTCGAATATCCGCAGGAAGATCCTTTTTGTTCCGAATAATATTTCCGTAATTGATCACACCCATAAGTGGATTATTGATCTCATGGGCGATACCTGCGGCCAATTTCTGGATGGACTCCAATCTTTTTTCGGATTGGATCACCTTCTCCATTTCCGAGATCCTTTTTTCGGATACGGACAAAAGGTCCAATTCGGAGAAGGTTACGATACTTCCTACAATCCGATTTGCCTCGTCCCGAATAGGAGAAACTCTGAATCCCACTCGGATCTTTCGATCGTCCTTTCTTACGAGTACTGCCGGAATATATCTGAGATTATGGCCGAGATTATCAGGATGTTCTCCGGAACCGATCTGGGTTTGGATAAAAGAAAGTACCACATCTCCCGGTTTTCCAAGCGCCTCTTCCAAAGTCCAACCTGTCAGTTCCTCTGCGGAATGATTTAGAAAAATGATATTCCCATCTCCATCCAAAGAAACTGCACCTTCCGAAATACTTTGGATCACATTCTTAAATTCTTTACCGCTTTCCTTGACTATACCCAAACGTTTTTGTTGGCGAAGTGCGATCTCAATCGAAGACTTAAGTTGATGATTTTGGAACGGTTTAGTGATATAAGCATAGGTAGAAGCCGCGTCCATCGCCCTCATGAACGTGGAGTCGTCGGTATACGCAGTCATAAAAACGATCGGAACGTCTTTGATCCTTTGGATATGTTGTGCTGTTTGGATCCCGTCCATATCCCCTTCGATAGAGATATCCATAAGGACCAAATCAGGATCGGTTTCCTTAAAAATAGATTGTGCGTCCAGACCGTTTGCGGCAACTCCCGCAACCTTATAACCTAAATTTTGAAGAGTCTTTTGAAGGTTGAAAGATAGAAGCCACTCGTCCTCGACGATTAGAATATTCGGCTGTTCTGAAGAAGAACTCATGTTCGCTAATAATATATTCCAGAGATGGTAAAAACTGCGGCTCTCCCGTTATGCTCCCACGTTAGGAGCGAATTGGGAAATCCTTTTTTAGGAATATGATTGTTTCCGCAGAATTTTCAAAACTTTCGTTTAGATCCATTTTATCATCAATAAATCCGGGAATAAATCGCCGAATTTTCCGGATTTAAAAACAGTCCTATTTTATTGTCTTTTTCGAATTTTAGTCCTCATTTTTCCGCTCATTCGACTAAAAGAACCAAAAGCTTGTCATAGTTCCGACCTCTTTTTTCCAAAAAAAGTCCTTGAATCGAAGCTCCCTCAAAACTACACTTTGGGCCTAGAGGTAGCCATGCTGGTAAAAGATATCTTGGAGAAAAAGGACCGAAAGATCCTCTCGGTGGAGCCCAGTACCACCGTTTGGGAAGCGATCCGATTTATGACCAAGTATGATATAGGTTCCGTGATCGTGCTAAAAGAAGGGAAACTCGCCGGTATATTTACAGAAAGGGATTTACTTCATTTCGCCTCGACAGATCGGGAAGCGGTATTCGAGAAGACAGTGGCGGATCTAATGTCCACCACATTGACTACAATGCAGCCGAACGATCAAGTGGATGAAGTACTTTCCATTATGCTAAAAAAAAGGATCCGGCACATGCCAATTTTGGATGGAAACAGATTGGTGGGAATTGTCTCCATTGGGGACGCTGTTAAAGCCAAAATTGCGAAAACGGAAGAAGAGAATAAAAACTTAAAAAATTATATATATAGCGAGTCCGGATTTATCTGATCCAGTTTCTTCCTTCTGACCGGGATTCTCTCGATTACCGAACCTTCTCGAATCGTATAGAAAAATGCCCCGCCTGGACTATATCCAGGGGGCAAGTGGCTCACATTCGGGTATTCCCGTTATTTCCTAAAAAGTAATATCATTACCCAAACCCGCAACTCTGTTTTTTGGAAATCGGGTTGCCGGAATCACTTTTCCGGTAAGTATAGACTTAAAAGGTCGAGCTAAAATCGGACCTAAAGACAGAGATGAAACTCCTTTTAATTATATTATTCGCATATTTAACGTATCGTTTTTTACAAAGACTCATGTTTCCACAAAGGAATGAAGGTTCCGGTTTCAGAGTTGTGTTTCCGGACCGGGAATATTCTCCCAGAGAAAAAGACATTTCCGATAAGGGAAGAGTAGTAGAAAAGGGAGAATGATTCCAGGAATGAATATACGGTTTTCCTATTTTATAATTTTTTTATATTCTTTCTTCTTTTTTTCCTGCTTGGGAATGAGCGGAGAATTCGGCTGGGCTTTGGTTGATGAGACAAAACAAAGTTTATTGGAGAAAAAATTTACATCCGTCCAGGAATTTACCCTTACGAGAGAAAAGTTGATCTTTCCCACGAACAAAACATTGGTATATCTTTACAAATTTTCCAGAACGCCTAACCCGGAAGCGGAGATCTACGTGAGTCTGAGTAGGTTTCAGGTGGGATTTAACGAGATAGAAGTACGACGCAAAAGGCCCGAACTTTCCAGTTCTAGCATCACGGGCAGTTTTCAAGAATTGATCGCAGGTAAATATCTGATCAAAGTCTCCTATGAGGGAGAAGTGATCGATCAAGTAGAATTCAGAGTAATAGAACCGGAAGAAAGGGAAGAAGAAAAAGAATCCGGTATAGACGATGTGGAAAAATACACTAAAGCGAAAAAATCTTTAAACCAATAAATGCCATCGCACGTTGGAGTTCCTACATCGCGACTTAAACCGGTTGTTGCAACTCCAGCAAACCGATCCTAATACGGATCTCTTTGCATTCCATCCTCTAAAATTTTATTGATCCGTTCTATATTTTTCAGAGCCAAATTGATCTCCGTTTGATTCCCTACTTTCAGGATCTCTTCGTTCATTCTTTTGGATTCCCCGTAATTTTTTTCGAATTCATACAATACGGATAATCTTTGCATCGCTCTCGGTCCGGGAGACGCATCCAACTTGGTTCGGATAATATCCATTTTTTCCTTGGACTCTTCCATCTCCAAACTTTTCAGCCGGTACTGTGCCATGTCCTGGTCGTTTGTTCTTTCCAAGAGACCTTTTTTGATCTGGAGTAATTCCTTTTTCCCTAGGGAATATTTTTCTTCTTCTAATCTTAAATTTTCCCGGAGACGATCGTATGCCTGGACGGATCTGATCAATTCCTCTTTTTCTTTAGGGGGTTTTTTCTCGTATCTATATAATTTAGAAATCCCTAAATACGCAAGGACCTCCATCCTGATCCTTTCTTGCGAATCGATAAATGATAGATCGGAAGCGGTCGCCTTTTCCTGCTCTCGAATTTGCAGCCAATCCTCGTAATATTTTTTTCCGGATTCTAAATTGCCCAGTTTGCTTTCGAAAAAATTTCCAAGCTCGAATGCATAGATCCCTTTTTTCTTAGGATCAGGTTCCGATTGATAATATTTTTCGTAAAACTCCGCAGCCAATACATATTGTTTGAGTTCGGTATGAAGAGAAGCTATCGCACGATATACGTAAGCCATCTCCGAGGGAGTTTTATTTTCTTTTAAGGCTAGAGCCAAATATTTTAAGAAAAAATCCAATGACTTGGATTTTTTACCGGACGCCTTTAACTCTTCCGCCAAGGCCAGAACTACCGGTGAATATTCGGGATCTAAACGAAATGCCAACTCGAGTAATGCGGCGTATGCAAAGAAGTCCGTATTTCTTTTATAATCGAATAGAACGAATATCCCCTGCCCGCTCACAGAGGTTTTATTGACTACTTTTAGTCTTTCCTTATTCTCATTCTCCGATTCTTTTACGAACTTCGCTAAGGTAAAAACCGTCTCTGCGTCTTCTCTGGATTTTCTTTTAAAAAACGGATAATAATTGTTTTCGAAAGAATCCTTATAGGCGTTTGCCGCTTTTTTGAGTGCCTCGTCCGCATTCTTTAGATCTTGTTTTGCAAGAGTGATATCGTTTGCTGTGACTTTGCGGGCATTCGCAGGCGGATTGGATTCGAAGATCAGGTCCTTCTCCCTTACGGAAGCAGCTTCCAAAAGATGGATCCTATCCTTCGCTTTTTCAAGGTCTAAATTCGCTTTTTCTAATTCTTTTTTTGCATTCGCATGTTCTTTCGCTCTTTCTACTTCGTTCGTATCGTACAATTCACGGAGCCTTTCTTCCTTGGAAAATGCCTCTTCGGTATGGGAAAAATCCCTGTATCTAAGTGCAGCTAACGCTTCTTCCAATGCCTTGAAGTTTTGTTTTTTCTTGGAATATTCTTGGCTCAGCAACCAATGTAGTTCGAATAGAATCGGAGAATCACGAAGTTGTTGGCCCCCCGTGATCTTTCCTAACATTTTTAAGATCAATAAACGTAAACTATTACGATCCGTTTTTTCGGTAAAAATTCGGCCGAGCCTTCTTTCTTCTTCCGTTCTTTTTGGATCCACGAATTGAGCGTAGTACGGATCTAAAACCTGGCGAATAGATGTGATCGGATCGGAAGCCGTTTCGGAAGAATTGAGTAAGTTCTCCTTTAATGTGCGAAGGCTCGCAGGAGGAATTATCTCATGAGGAAGTGTATAAATACCTGCAGGATCTAATCTTTGGTCCTGCTCATCCGCTTGCGTTTGGACGCCTCCTACCGACCAAAATAAGGTCAGAAGTACCACGCCCAGTCCGAGGCGGGTTTGTTTCATTTCGCCCCGGCACCCAACTCCGCTAATTCTTCAGATCCTAGGATTTTTTCGATATCGATCAGGATGATGAACCTATCGTCCTTTTTACCGACACCCGTGATATAACGGGAGGAAATTCCCTTGATAGAAGGAGGAGGAGGATTGATTGTTTCCGGAGGAAAAAGAGCTACGTTAGCCACTTTGTCCACTATGATACCGACGGATTCTCCGCCGATCTTTACTACGATTGCACGATCGTAACCATGCTCGTGAGTATGAGGAATATTGAGTTTCACACCCAAATCCACCATCTTGACTACCTTACCTCTGATATCCATGATACCTGCAAAGTAGTTTTTGGATCTTGGGACCTTGACCAGGTTATGGATCTTGATGATCTCATCCACAAGAACGATCGGAAGAGCGTATTCTTCCTCTCCCAAGCTAAATAAAATGTACTGGTGTTCGATTTCGGCGGACATTCCCCCTCCTTAGAAACGGGTGAATCCGTAATAATAAAAATACGATCCGGAACCCAGAAAGATTGCAACTTTCGAGAAAAGCGGATCGCGTTTCCTCAGTATCCAGTCCAATCCGCCAAAAAGCAAACCGAAAACGGCGAGCGAAAATCCGAGCAAATAAAAATCCATGTATGCATACCAGATCCCCAGAGCGGATGCAAGCCCTAAGGAATAGTCCTGGAGATCTCCCCAGATCCTTCTTTTGATCCTGGTCCATAAGGGCTCTTTTTTCTCTCTTTGGAAAAATCTTTTCCACGACCTTGGATTTCGATCGATCCCGAAAATATGATCATACTTGGTAGAAATTTCCCAAGGTTTAGGGCTCCTTCTCTCCGGTCCCCCCAACGGCTCCGGAGAAACTCCGTATGCCCCGCCTAATATCTGTAAAGCATCCTTGTCCGGAAGAGAAGATAATAAGTCTCTAAAAGGTGCAAACCTGGAATAAAGCGGATAAGATCTACCGGTGGTCAGGTCGGTTTCTTTTAAAATCGACCCATCTCGAATGGTGGAAACGTAAATACGTCCATTCTCACCGGAGACCTCCAAAGTGAGCCTGATCTTACGATCATGAAAATGAAAGTCGGCTTGGAGAATATCTCCATCCGGAGTTTTAGCTTGGTAGGATTTAGTATATCCTTTGGCTGGAGGAAACTCAGGTTTCCACCAACGTCTTAAAAGAGAATAGTCCTGGAAGGAGGCCATACAGCAACAAGATCGGCCAATTTCGAATTTTGCTTTAGGCTTTGATAGTTGCTAATTCCGAGTCGGGAGAGTTCCCGAATTAGGAGGGAGGCGAAAAAGACCGGGTCTTCGATTCGATTTCCCGGTCTTTTAGATATCAAAAATATATCTTATTTGCCTTTCTTCTTATGACGATTCTGTCTTCTTTTTTTCTTCCTCTTATGAGTCGCGATCTTTCTTCGCTTTCTTTTTTTACCGGAAGGCATTCGGTTCTCCTGATTCTGTTCCTAACCTGCCAGGAAATTATTCGGTATACTTTTGTAAACCTTTATTTTTACGGATCTCGGCTACCATATTCTTGATATCACCTATTCCTTCTTTAGAAGCGATAAAGAGAACGTCTTCCTCTTCCACCACAACGATATCCTGCACTCCGAGTAGTGCTGTGAATTCTTTTCTAGTTTGAGTGACGTTGTTTCCGGATTTATAAAATAGTATTTCTTTCCCGATATGACGATTGCCTTGGTTGTCTCCAGGCAATACTCTTTCTAAAGAAAGCCAAGAGCCAACATCGTCCCAAGAAAAACTCGCCTCTACCATTCTGATACGAGCGCTTTTTTCCATGATGGCAATATCCACAGGTTCGGAAGGAAGAAGTTTGAATGCTTCTCCCAGATCACCCATCTTTTTAAAAGGAAATCTATCCTTAAGAGGTTTTAATATTTTAGGAGAATGTTTTTCGAACTCATCCAAGATCAGACTTGTCTTCCAAAGAAAGATCCCGGGGTTCCAATAGAAGTTCGGTTTTTTAATATACTTGATCGCGGTTTTTACATCCGGCTTTTCGAAGAATGATTTTACTTCGAACCCATGTTTGGTCGGCTTTCCGGCGGAGATATAACCGTAACCTACTTCCGGACGATTCGGTTTGATCCCTAATAAAACAAGATGTTCATCAGCTTCTTTTAATGCCTTTTGGATACTCTTGGCAAATTCTTTTTCGGAATTCACCCAAGCATCTGCGGAAAGTACCACCTGAACCGGATCTCCGAACTTCTCTTGAAAATATAAAGAAGCAAGAGCGATGATAGGCGCTGTGTTTTTTCCTTCGGGCTCTATGATAAAATTATTCTCCGGGAAACTTCTTTCCTGGGAAAGGATCGCTTTTTTTAAAGTGGCGTTTGTTCCGATAAATACCCGATCCGGACTTGTGATCGTATAAGCTCTATTTAAAGTCTCTTTTAAGAGAGTATTTTTAGAATATACTTTTTGGAGTTGTTTAGGAGTGGAAACCCTGGATCTAGGCCAGAATCTTTCCCCCTTTCCTCCCGCCATAATGAGTACTACGGGTTTGTCTTGTATCATTTATTCCACCTCTTTAGGTTTCGGGGCGGACTTTTTCTTACTCAAAGATTTCGGATCTCCAAAAACGGTATCGGAAGGAAGAAGTAGAACATCCACATTCTCCCCGATATTATCGTAAAGTAGGAACTCTTTCATATCGGGATTCTTCTTTAGAAAATCCTTATATTGTTCCCATTTTTTTTTGGAAACTGCAAGTTTTGCTTCCTCTTGTATTGTGTAGATTTCCGCCTTTTTTAAGGCTTCTATTTTTTCTAACTTTTTAGCCAAAATATAGTTAGGATTACGGAATATGTTTGCGATGAGTATCGGATCCGGAATGTCCAGACTGATAATACGCACCGATTCTATCTTCAACCAAGGCACTTCATTCGAAAGAATTCTCAGGATATCGTTTCTTAAGAAGGCGGAAATAGAATCTTTGTTTAAATTGATATTTTTCTCGTCCTCTATCCCTGCCCTCAGTTTGGATTGGAATATATTGGAGAGATATCTTGCTCGTCCTTGGTCCGTTTTTCCTCCGGAGAGAAAAAACTTTTTGGATTCTTCTCCCTCTAAGTGAAAGGATAGATCCAGTTCCGCTCTGATCTTTCCTTCTTCCGATTTTTCGGAGAATAATCCGGAAGAAAGATCGTGATGGATATCCAGCTCCAAAGCCAAAGAGTTTAAGGATTCTTTACGAACGGACTTTTCCCAGAACTGGATCACCGCCGGTTCATAGGCAAAGCCCGGACCACGAACAAAGGAAACTAACTTGGAATCCTGTTCCCAGACAAGCAAGGCCTCTCCCTCTTTTATAAAAAAAAGCGGATAGGATACCGTAAGTATCCCCGCTAGTATAAATAGAATGAAAAGTACCCGGCCTATCTTTCGGAACATTAGGCGGAAGGAGCTTCTTTAGCGGCTTCTTCTGTATAAAGTTTGATTACTTTGGAAGGAATGATCGTCGAGATCGCGTGTTTGTACACCAAACTCTGCTTGTTTTCCTGCTCAAGGACTATCGTAAAATTATCGAAACTTACCACTTTCCCTTTTAAAGGAACTCCGTTTAAAAGATAGATGGTCAATTCCAGTTTTTCTTTTCTAGCCGTATTGAGTAGTTGGTCCTGTATATTATTTTTAGCAGACATAGATTTTTATCCGTTTATATTTTTTTTATCTTTTCGTACGCTTCTTTCGGATGGATCGGTTCCAATATTTTTTGCTTTCGAAACCAAGTAATCTGACGTTTGGCGTAGTTCCTATGGGACTGGCTTAAATTCCCAAAGAATGTCTCAAGATTGGACGTTCCTTTAATATTTTCAAGCGCGAAATTATAACCTAAGGACTGAAGCCCCGGACAATCTTCCCCGTATTTATCTGCGACCCGTTTCGCTTCTTCCGCCATTCCGGATTCTATCATTTTTTTGGCTCTGGAATCGATCCTTTCGTACAATTCTTTTCGGTCCAGATCCAAGAAGAAGGCCCCGAGTATATTCAAATTTCTGGAAATTAAGGCACCGCTACCCTCCTCCACTTTCAGTTCGGACCAAATGGTTCCCATCCAATTCACTTCCAATGCTCTTCCGTATCTGTAGTTATCGTTCGGAAAGATTTTTTGTAGAGCTTTTGGGTCCAGTTTTCGGAGTTCTTGGATCCGTTCTTCCATGCTTAGGGATTCCACTTTCACTCTTACTTCTTCGGTGATTTTCGGAACGGGAAACATTCCGAACAAAAATGCATTCAAATAGAATCCTGTTCCTGCGGTTAAAACAGGGATTTTCCCCTTGGAAAGGATATCATCCAGAGCTTCTTCTGCCTTTGTTACAAATTTTGCCGCGTCTATGGTTTCGGAAGGAGAAAGAAAGGAAACCAGATGATGGGGGATTTTTTCGCAGTCTTCCGGACTGGGAGCTGCGGTCCCAATACTTAATTCTTTGTAGATCTGTCTAGAATCGAAGGAAATAATTTCAAAACGAGAAGGGTCCAGTTCTCTCACCAGAGCCGTTTTTCCGGCCCCGGTGGGAGCGGTGATGATCAGAATGGGATGAAAAGGGGGAATCTATTCCTCCTCCTCTTCCTCGTCTTCTTCCTCTTCCAGAGGTTCTTCCACAATACCTTCTTCTTCTTCGAAACCTACTTCGGCATCGTAATCTAAGTTTTCTTCCGGAAACTCTTCTTCTTCGACTCTGGCCGCTCGGACCCTTGATTTAGAAGGAGGACGTTTACTTTGATCGGCTCCACATTTAGGGCAGATTTTTACTTCTTTGTTTAGATCGTAGAATTTGGTTCCACAAGTATGACAGGTGAACTTTTTGCCCAGAGGATTGAGGGAAGATTTAGAAGCCGAAGACTTTTTAGTGCCTGCTGGTTTGCTTGCACTAGGGGCTTCCTTCTTTTTTGCCGGAGGAGTTTTCTTCTTAGGGGCGCTTTTTTTCACCGGAGTTTTGGACTTCGGTGCAGCTTTTTTCTTAGCCGTTTTCTTAGCTGTTGCCATCGGAATTGACCATGCTGGAAGACACTTATTCCGATTCAAGCAGAAAAAGCACTCAGAAATCTAGTTTCCGCTAACTTGTACTTTTTAAGAATTGGATTCGGAATACGAGGTTTATGGTCCATCTGAGCGTAAATGTAAACAAAATTGCTACTTTAAGAAACTCCAGAGGGGGAAACCATCCGGACCTGATCTATTTATCTAAACTGATCGTAGAATCCGGCGCTCACGGAATTACGGTCCACCCGAGAGAAGACGAAAGGCATATCAAGAAGAAGGACGTATTCGATCTCAGGGAGTTCCTTGCGCTCTACAATCGGGATAAAAAGAAGAAGATAGAATACAATATGGAAGGAGAACCTTCCTCCCGGTTTTTAGATCTTGTTCTGGAAGCAAAACCGGACCAGGCCACGTTAGTACCGGTAACTCCGGGAGAGATCACTTCCGATCACGGTTTCGATCTCAAAAAGGATTCCTCTGAACTGAAAACGTACATCCAAAAGATCCAAAATGCAGGCATCCGGGTTTCTATCTTTATGGAAACGGATTTAGAAAATCTTAAATTAGTAAAAGATACCGGAGCAGACAGGGTAGAATTTTATACGGGGCCTTATGCACATGCATTCGATCATTCTCCGGAACAAGGTAAATTGGTTTTCGAATCTTTCAAAAAAGCCGCCGAGTTCCTACAAAGTGAGAAAATCGGGATCAATGCAGGCCATGACCTGGATCATTTCAATCTTCCTCTTTTCTCTCACCTCCCCGGCCTAGAAGAAGTTTCCATCGGCCACAGACTCATGTCATACGCGCTCGAAGTCGGTTTAGCAGCCTCAGTGAAAGAATATTTAAAGGCGCTAAGTTAAGTATTTCGCACGGAGAACACAGAGTTCATTGAGAGGACGCCAAGAGTTTTCACGCGAAGCCGCCAAGACCGCGAAGGGATTACTTTGGTACCTTCTTTTCTTAGCGCCTTTGCGTGATAAATAAACTCTGTGATCTCAGTGTGCTCTGTGCGAACGCCTATTTTTGCGATTCCGAGAGTTCCTTCGCAAGTTTCTTGAAGGAAGAATAATTCGAATCTTCCGAGAGTAATAAAAAGGCTGCCTTTTTTAAATTTGCGGAAAGTAGAGAGGCCTCCGAGTTTGTTTTGGCCAATTCTTCCAGATGCGATTTGAAACTTAAGAGGTGTTTTTTGGCGGACATCTGGTCTTTTGCGGAAACCGCTTTTTTAAGTTCTTTCCAGGATTGGGTGGCCTTATTTCCGGAAATGATATCCTTCGGAGCCCTACCGAATTCCCCGCTTAAGTCCCAGACCTTTCTGTATGGATGGTTCTTTTCCAGAAATTTATAATATTCGGAAGAAGGTTTGAAAGTGTTCGGCTTTGCTTTAGAGACGAGTTCCTTATCCAGTCCACCACATTCTGCAAAAATCCCTTTCGTTAAGGATTCTTTGGAAATAGACTGTATCTCTATCAGTTTGGAAATCGCGGCGGAAGCTTCCGCAATATTTCCTTTTTTGCATGCGGAAATTGCAGTTTGATACAAAACTTCTTCCTGATCCAAAAGTGCCGACTTTTCGGACTCCAATTGGAGGGAAGAAGAGAATGCAAGTTCCTGGTAAAGTGGATCATTCGGATCAGCATTCCTTGCTCTGACTGCATATTCCCAAGCGGACTGTTTTTCTCCTAAGGAATCGTATAAAACGGACAAATTATAACAGGAGAGTCCCCTATCTTTTCTCAGGGATCTACAGGAAGATTTTAGTAAATCTAAAGAGGATTTTCTTTCTTCTTCGGTTCCGTAAAAATCTAGGATGGCTTGCTCTTGTATAAGTTCCGAACCGAACCTTCCACCGCCAGGAACGGACACCGAGGTGCAGTAAAAAGTTCCCACAAAACAGAAAAAACCAAAAATACCGAACTTTTCCAAACCTCGATAGAATGAGAGTTTTCGGGGGAATAGATTGACAATGCTTGTTCCAGGTGGAAAATGATCGAAAATCAACCTTGCAAAAAGAGGACCCGATTTGAAAAGCTTGAGATCCTTCTCCTTATCCTTTCTCTCCGTTATCTTATGTACGAGCATCTTCTTCTGCCAACCTTCTTCCGGAAATTCCAAGACCACGGCAGATTTCACTCTCAAAGATTTTGACAGCGTAGTCAAGACCGTTGAGGGAAACTATATAGATAAAAATATAGATAAAAACCGCGCCTACAAGGACGCAGCGGTTTTTGCACTTCTATCTTTGCCTCATGGCCTCTATCTGTATCCGGAAAGTTATTTTACCGATCGAGAAAAATACGAAGAAGCGGATGATATTTTTCCGGGCAAATCTTTCAAACTTTCTCCGGAAGATAAATTCGTTCTATTCGATCCGGACTATAAAGAAGTAGAGAAGATCCGGGATAAAAAACTGAAAGAAGAGGCAAACAAACCTAAACTTTCCAATGACGAGGTCCTTAAGCTTGTAGAAAGGGAGAAGGTCCGCAAAAAAGTGCTCACGGCTAAGTGGGAACAGACTAACTTTTCTAAAAAAGACTTCGATCGTATCCTCGCATACCTAGAAAAAAATTTACAGAACTACACCACTCCTCCGCTTAAAGATCCGTTCGGAGAGGAAGACCCTAAAGAAAAGGAACCTTTCAGCATCAAGGACGTGTATCTAGCTGCTGCAAACGGTTATCTTTCTTCTTTAGATCCTCATAGCCAAGTATTCTTAAAAGCCGCCTGGGAAGAATCCATGGCAAAGATCGAAGACGGAAGTTTCGAAGGGATCGGTGCGATCTTAAGCGGTGGCGGCAATAAGGAAGTGATCGTAGAAAACCCCTTGGAAGGAAGACCTGCAGTTAACGCAGGTGTCCGTGCAGGTGATGTGATCCTAGCTGTGGACGGTAAGTCCACAAAAGGAATGTTACTCGACAAAGTGGTCGAAAGGATCAAAGGAAAAAAAGGATCCAAAGTAGTTTTAACTATTCGCAGAAAAGGGGTGGCAGGAACTCTAACGATCGAAGTCATTCGTGATACGATCGAGATACGAAATATCGCAAGCAAGTTGATCGACAATCATCCTTATATCGGTTACATCAAACTAACAGGTTTCGTAAAATCGGATCCTTCCGTTGATAAGGAATTCGTTCAACATTTCAAAGAATTGGAAAAACAATCCACTGCCAAAGGAACCAAACTGAAAGCTTTGGTTCTAGATCTAAGAAATAACCCGGGAGGTTATTTGGATCTGGCAATCGATCTTGCGGATATGTTTGTGACCAACGGACTCATCGTTTCCGTAAAAAGCCCGAACAGAAGCCCGGAAGATTCGAATGCAGGTAAAAAAGATCTGACCGATCTACCTGTAGCAGTACTGATCAATGCAAAATCCGCTTCCGCTTCCGAGATTGTAGCTTCCGCTTTAAAACACCATGGACGCGGTTTAATTCTGGGAGAAAGATCTTTTGGAAAAGCAACCGTTCAAAAGTTGCAAGAGTTAAGAGGAAACGGAGCTTACTATATCAAACTAACTCAGTCCAGATATTATGCGCCATCCGGAAATACGATCCAAGTTGTCGGAGTCAAACCAGATGTGGAAGTCTCTTCCGAAGAAGACGGCAGTTTCCCATTCCATTATCGCGAAGAGAATATGTGGAATCACCTGCCGGAACTACCTTCTTCCGCAGAGGAAAAAAGCCATTTCGACGTGAAAAAACTGGAGGCTTACGTAAAAGCAAACGGTCAAGCGGAGAAGTTCATCCAAGAACATAAGAACGATCCGATCAAACCTGATTTCCAGCTGATCCGCTCCATAGATTACGTAGAAGCACTTCTAAACACGGGAACAAAACGTAAATGATCTAAAATTTCGGCGGCTTTTTCGCCGCCGAATCTGTACAAATGCCAAGAATTAAAACCGATTTTTTAGTCATCGGGAGCGGTATTACCGGTCTTTTCCAAGCGTTAAAACTTTCTCATGTCGGCCAAACTGTGATCGTGACCAAGAAGTCGGATTACGAGTCAAATACCAATTACGCCCAAGGCGGGATCGCCTCGGTTTTCGATCAGGGAGACAAATTCGAAGACCATGTACAAGACACTTTGGAATCAGGTGCCGGTCTCTGTGATCCGGAAGCAGTCCGGGTTTTGGTAGAAGAAGGTCCGCCTCTGGTAAAAGAACTCTTAGAATATGGGGTCCCATTCAATCTAAACCAAGAGGGCGAATTCGATCTACATAGGGAAGGCGGGCATGGGACAAATCGTATCGTCCATGCACACGATAGGACCGGCCATGAGATCGAAAAGACACTCCTCCAAATCGTAAAACAAAACCAAAACATTAGAATATTAGAATATCATACTGTTGTAGATCTTATTACCCCCCACCATCTCAAAAAAAAAGGTCTGATCTGTTTCGGAGCCTACGTTCTTTCCAGTCATACGGGAGAGATCATCCCTATTCTTGCTAAAAAAACGATCATAGCAAGTGGCGGCTCCGGACAAGTTTATTCTCATACTACAAATCCAAAGATCGCAACCGGAGACGGAGTTGCTTGCGCCTATCGCGCCGGAGCGGAGATCAGGAATATGGAATTTTATCAGTTCCACCCTACTTCTCTTTATCATGAAAAAGGAGATTCATTTCTAATTTCCGAGGCAGTACGGGGAAAAGGTGCCGTATTATTGAGCATGGACGGAGAACCGTTCATGAAAAAATATCACCCCATGGCGGATCTTGCCACGCGAGATATAGTCGCAAGAGCGATAGATGCGGAAATGAAGAAGTCCGGAGATCCTCACGTTTGGTTGGATATCTCGCATAAACCCGCGGCGGAAATTAAAGAAGCCTTCCCTTCCATTTATGCAAAATGTCTTGAGTTAGGAATCGACATCACTACGGATCCGATCCCAGTCGTACCGGCAGCCCACTTCATGTGCGGGGGAATCGCAACGGATCTTTGGGGAAAGACCAGAATAGAAAATCTTTTCGCAGCGGGAGAAGCTGCATGTACGGGAGTTCACGGTGGAAACCGTTTAGCATCCAATAGTTTATTGGAATGTCTTGTATTCTCTAATCGGATCGCAGAAGAGATCCGCAAAAATCCGCCAAACTTCCTAGCGGAACATGATCAAATCCCAGCTTGGGACAAAGAAGGTCTGGTTAATACGGAAGAATGGGTATTAATTTCCCATGATCTTTCGGAGATCAAAAACACGATGTCCAATTATGTTGGAATAGTTCGCTCCAATCTTCGTCTGGAAAGAGCAAAAAGAAGAATGGACCTGATTTATGCGGAAGTCAGAGACTATTACAACAGGACGATAGTTACGAATCCTTTGTTAGAACTTCGCAATTTAGTTTTGGTAGCCGAATTAATTATCCGTTCCGCACTTGCCAGACATGAAAGTAGAGGCCTTCATTATTCGACCGATTATCCGGAGAACAGATCCCCATCCAGACATGATACAATTCTGATCAACGATTTGGTTCATGGAGATCTTCAGGCTCCGTTATGAATATTTTCAAACAGAGGCGCTAAGATTAGAGGGAGACACAGGGATTGCTCACACAGAGCCACAGAGACACGAAGTTTCTTTGAAAACTAATACAAAATGACCCTCTGTGACTTTGCGCCTCTGTGCGAAAACTCTCTGTGCCTCACTACGAACTCCGAGTCTCTACCTCACGCAGCGAACGAAATATCTGCTGGTCTTGCTGTAAGACTCGTCTTCACCGAATCTGTCTCGTGAAAACGATACCGCTCTAGCTGTTTTACCCGCTACATCCTGCTCGTTCGCTGTGGAACTCCAATAGAAAGACTCTATCGTATCTGGGAATTTTAATAGCATGAAGTTACGGCTATTCGAACTTAAATATTTTAATTCCAAGAAACTAGCTACTCGCCAGTCCGTATGACCTCCCGTGGTATCAGTCGCACACGAATCATACGCTTCCGAACTACCTGATATTCCGATCGGTGATACGTTCGTTAGCGTTTGAGGGATTCCAAGCGTATTACAAGAATGTAGATCTACGCTACAATACTGTAATTCCGTTGCTCCAAAAGAACTAGGATTGGCTAACGTTCCGCTACCTCCTCTACAACCGAAGTTCGTTGCATCTCCGCTGAATACCTGACCTTGGCTACAAGTCTTCCACATCAAACCGCTTGTGCTGTCCGTCGTCGTACCATCACCATTGTTCGTAAAACTTTGGAAAAAAATCGCCCCGGCTATCAGATCGTTATCTTCCTCTTCACTAAATCCGTAAGGACTACGATCCAAGTTTTCCTCACAACCAATCGCGAATATACAAAACGCGAATAAGGTAAATAATGATCTTATTATATAAAATACTCTTCTCATCTCTTCTTTCCTTAAAACGCGTGGCTAAAATTCACGAATAACTGTTCGTCTTCTTTCGATTTGGCCCAGTCGATCATGATGATCGTAGCCTGGTTCCAAGCGATCCTAAGTCCAAGACCGTGGGAATATTTATAACCCTTGAGACCTGCCTTATGCTCGTCGTCCCAAACCCGTCCGAAGTCCATAAAAGGAACCAAATTGAATGCAAAGAATTCGTCACCTACCTTCAAGGATCCGAATTTCCATCTCACCTCGATATTACCCCAGCCCATCATTCTTCCTACGAAGCGATCCTGTTTGTAACCGCGGATGGTACGAATACCACCAAGTCCTCCAATCAGACCTTCCGTTCCCCACATATTTCTATATTCGAAAAACGGAACATCGCCTTCGGATAAACCTGCTCCAAAACGGGAAGCGACCACGAGTTTTTCGAATACCTTAGGAAACGGGCTCCAGAAAAATTTTCCTTGAGCAAAGTATTTTTGGAAATTGTAATCCGAACCGAATGCCTTGTTGTTCTTTTCGAAGGTTCCTTCTATGAATACCCCACTATTCGGATCCGGTTCGAAATCCCGAGTATCATACACAAGTGCGACACGAACTGCGTTTACATAACCGCCGTGATACCCTAAAATTTTTCCGGCCTCCGCATCTTCAGTTAGTCGAGTTTTAGCGTTAGGCACATTAGCCCCGTAATCCATACCTAAAACCGGATCGTAACCTGGGGCCTTTTTCCCGTCGTATGTTCTGATAATATTTTCGGAAGCTTTTAAACCAGCGACCAAACGAACCGTTCCACCAAAGAACGATCTCTCCGTACTTAGGTTAACCATAGGAGTTTCTATAATATAACCGTTGTACATTCTATTGGTGACGACAAATCCAGGCTGGCTCGGAACTCCGTAATAGGTATTTCCACCAAAGGATACCGGATCTTGAGGACCTCCCGGTCTATAATAACTAAAATTTTTACTTTGATCCGCAAAAGTTGCGTTCGTGTAATAATCCCCACCCGGCTGATTACGATCATAGTAACTTAAGGTCTTTAAGGAGCCCTCGCCGATCCCAAAGTAGAGAGTGGTTGGTGTAATCGTTAAAAACGCATCCGCACGTAGACGCCACTGAGTATTCGCGATAAACGGCATATCCAAACTAAGTTGATGATATTGTGCATTCTTACTCGTATTAAAATACTGAGCAAAAAACCTTACTCTATAGGGAGTATAATCGAATAACGGATCCGATTTCAGACCGTTATTATAGGCATACGCCCGAACACCAAAGCCGACACCTTCCAATGGATCCGAATTAATAAGAGGAAGTCCGGTAGGATACCAACCTTCTCTTTTTTCGGCTAGATCTTTCGCACAAAGCTGTTTGGAAGAATCCATATGAAACGGTAAATTTTTGCGAGGAGCAGGCTTCTCGCATCCCGGTTCTGGAATATAGTCTTGGGCGTTTAGGTTAAAACTTACCGCTATAAAACAAATCGTTAGCACCAACGATTTAATTTCTTTAATCCTCATGTATACTCCGGATTTAAGATTTTAAGTTCGTTAGTTTTTGAAGCGATAACGGCTTATGTCAATTGAAAATTTCGGATCAAGTTTTGAACGACCCCATTCACCCCGGAAATGTTCCCTTTCGTCACAGGGGTTGTAAAAAAAATATCGGGCCATGCATTAGGAAAACACGATTTTGACCTATATATAAGTGATATATAAGTAAACAAGATTGCCAAATTTTAGACTTTTATAATATAATTTCGCAGGGAGCCCACAGAGAACACTGAGTTGGGGATCATAATGGGAATTCTGAAATACAGACTCCTCTGTGAACTCCGTGTCCTCTGTGCGAAAGGGCCCCTTATCTCACGCAGCGAACGAAATATCTGCTGGTCTTGCTGTAAGACTCGTCTTCACCGAATCTGTCTCGTGAAAACGATACCGCTCTAGCTGTTTTACCCGCTACATCCTGCTCGTTCGCTGTGGAACTCCAATAGAAAGACTCTATCGTATCTGGGAATTTTAATAGCATGAAGTTACGGCTATTCGAACTTAAATATTTTAATTCCAAGAAACTAGCTACTCGCCAGTCCGTATGACCTCCCGTGGTATCAGTCGCACACGAATCATACGCTTCCGAACTACCTGATATTCCGATCGGTGATACGTTCGTTAGCGTTTGAGGGATTCCAAGCGTATTACAAGAATGTAGATCTACGCTACAATACTGCAATTCCGTTGCTCCAAAAGAACTAGGATTGGCTAACGTTCCGCTACCTCCTCTACAACCGAAGTTCGTTGCATCTCCGCTGAATACCTGACCTTGGCTACAAGTCTTCCACATCAAACCGCTTGTGCTGTCCGTCGTCGTACCATCACCATTGTTCGTAAAACTTTGGAAAAAAATCGCCCCGGCTATCAGATCGTTATCTTCCTCTTCACTAAATCCGTAAGGACTACGATCCAAGTTTTCTTCACAACCAATCGCGAATATACAAAACGCGAATAAGGTAAATAATGATCTTATTATATAAAATACTCTTCTCATCTCTTCTTTCCTTAAAACGCGTGGTTAAAATTCACGAATAACTGTTTGTCTTCTTTTGAAACCGCATAATCGAACATGATAATCGTTGTCTGATTCCAAGCGATCCTAAGTCCAAGACCTCGGGAATATTTATAATCCTTGAGACCTGCCTTATGCTCGTCGTCCCAAACCCGTCCGAAGTCCACGAATGGAACTAAATTGAAGGCAAAATGTTGGCCGGCCACTGAGACCTGATAGAATTTCCATCTCACCTCGAGATTACCCCAACCCATTGCACGTCCCACAAAGCGGTCTTGTTTATAACCTCTTAATGTAGTACGTCCGCCCAATCCGGCGATCACACCTTCCGTTCCCCACATATTCCTATATTCGAAAAACGGAGCGTCGCCTTCAGTAATCGAAAATCCGGCCCGACCTGCAAGAACTAACTTATCGAAAACTTTAGGAAAGGGACTCCAGAAAAATTTCGCCTGAGTAAAATACTTAGAGTAATCGTAATTAGACCCGATCGTTTTTGCGGATTTTTCATACGTTGCCTCTAAGAATACACCTTGGTTCGGATCCGGTTCCAAATCCCGTGTATCATAGACGACTCCCAAACGAAGAGAGTTTACTACCCCTCCATTATATCCTAAAATTTTTCCGGCAGTATTGTCCTCTGTGAGCTTAGTGGTGCCGTTGAATGCTTTTCCGGTGGAACTCATAGGAAAACCGTCGAGGATCGGGTCGTTCCCGTTTGTCAAAGTTCCGTCGAAAGTTTTCACAATATTTTGCGAAAATCTCATACCGGCTACTAAACGAACCGTTCCTCCGACGTATGATCTCTCTCCACTTAAGTTGGCAGTCGGAGAAATTATATTGTAACGGTTATATAATGAATCGGTAACTCTAAATCCATTTTGAGATGGAAATCCGTTATACACGGTTCCGTTAATATCCACCGGATCACCCGGCCCACCCGGTCTTGTATACGCCAAATTCTTTTGTTGATCCGCAAAAGTTGCGTTGGTGTGAACCTGACCGCCGTCTTGATTTCGTTCTTGGTAACTCAAGGTTTGGAGAGAAGATTCTCCCATTCCGAAGTATAAAGTATTCGGGTTGGAATCATAAAACAAACCGCCTCTCAATCTCCATTGTGTTTCAAACACGTAAGGAGCATCGAAAGCGATTTCATGAAATTGCCTTTGTTTGGTAGTATCAAAATATTGAGCGTAAATCCTGAACTTATAAGGGGTGTATTCGAAAAAAGGATCCTCTTTTTTTCCATTATTAAAAAGGAATACGCGGATCCCATATCCTATTCCGGTATTCGGATCCGAATTTAAAAGAGGAAGTCCGGTGGGAAACCAACCCTCCTTCTTCTTTTCCAAATCTTTTATACAGAGCTGTCTTTTAGGACTGATATAGAATGGTAGATCCTTTCTCTCAGGAGGTTTTTCACAACCATCCAAGAGCCCTGGATCCGCGGAAATACTTTGTGTATAGACAAAGGCCAATATAGCGATCAAGCCAATGCGAACGAGGAAATGTTTCATCAGTAACCTGGATTTTTTATAGAATTCGCAAGTTATAATAGTGTCTAAGGCGATGTCAAATTTATTCCGGGAACCCTTTCTTTAGAACAAGGGTCGCGAACTCATAAACGAACCGGATTCTAAAATTATTATAGCAATTGTTCGAAATAAGAATTACTTTTTTAACAATGTTGAAATGTTTCCGTATCGGAAAAATTTTCAGCAGTAGATTTGGAATGAATTTTTTTATTCACCCAATCGGATCAACAACTGGTCTTGGGAAACAATATCTCCCGGCGCTGCGAGGACTTCTTGGACCTTAGCGTCTGTTCCTGCTTTCAAGGCATGCTCCATCTTCATTGCTTCCACTACCGCAAGAGTTTGTCCTTTTTGAACGGAATCTCCTGATTTCACTTCTACCTTGATGATCTTGCCCGGCATAGGACTTTTGATCTCTAAAGACGCCGCCTGAGCATCCGAAGTTTCTCTTCCTTTGATCACAAACTGGAATGTTTTTCCTTTTGTATGGATAAAAAGTTTTCCGCTTCTAAGTAATGCGACACTCCCATCCGGTAAAGAATAAGAACCGTCCTCTTCCCTAGTCCAAGAGTAATGAGTGAGAAGAGACTCCCATTTTTTTTCAGGACCGAAAAGTCTGGACGAAGAATCTCCCAGGTCCAAAACGTATTCTTTTTCTTTCCATTGGAGTCGGAACAAACGGTTCAAGATATTTCTCCCCAAACTCCGTTCGGCCCGACGGCCTCCCATACGGAGGAAGTTTTCACTGTACGGTTCGCCAAAAAGGAAGCTGTTCTCATAAGAGCTTCTTTTTCTTCCCCGGATTCTTCCCAATCTATTTTATGTTTTTCTAAAAAATGAGTATCTGTATTTCCCTTTACAAATTCAGAATGTTCCAAAATCGCTTTTAGATAATTCAGATTTGTGATCGGCCCGAATATAATCGTTTCCTCGAGTCCCGCGATCAGATTTTTTCGCGCTTCTTCTCTTGTTTTTCCGATCCCGATCACCTTAGAGAGCATCGGATCGTAATAGAGAGATACTTCGGAGCCGGTGACTACTCCAGAATCGACTCGGACATTCTGGATTTCGGGGAATTTGGCGAGTTCTATTTTTCCGATAGAAGGTAGGAACTCATTCTCCGGATCTTCCGCATATAATCTGACTTCGATCGCATGTCCACTTTGAGAAGGGGATTTTCCTCCGGTAAACTTTTCGATACTTATACCTTCTGCAATTCGAATCTGCCATTCTACCAGATCGAAACCGGTTACGGATTCGGTAACCGGATGTTCGACCTGGAGTCTTGTATTCATTTCCAAAAAGTAGAATGCGCCGTCTTCTCCCAAAATGAATTCCACAGTTCCTGCACCCAAATAGCCGATGGAAGAAGCAGCCTTAACTGCTACTTCGCATATTTTTTGTTTCAGCTCGGAAGACAAGTTCGGTGCGGGAGATTCCTCCACTACTTTCTGATGCCTTCTCTGAATGGAACACTCTCTCTCGAAAAGATGGATCACTTTTCCGGAAGAATCCCCGAAAACCTGGACCTCGATATGTCTAGGATTTATAATATACTTTTCTAAAAACACTCTAGGATCGCCGAAGGCGTTCCCGGCTTCCCGTTGGGCGGATTCTAAGGAAGGCAAAAATTCTTCTTTGGAAAAGACACGTTTCATCCCTTTTCCGCCGCCGCCTGCGCTGGCTTTGATCATGATCGGAAATCCGATCCTCTCCGCTTCTTTTAGTAATACGGTATGTTCTTGGGAATCTCCTTCGTATCCTGGAACGACAGGAACTCCCGCCTTTTCCATGGCTGCACGAGAACGGATCTTATCTCCCATTAGGTCCACCGTTTCAGGCTTAGGTCCTAAAAAGGAAATTCCAGCCTTGGAAAGCTCTCTTGCAAATTCGGCCTTCTCGGACAGGAACCCGTAACCGGGATGTACTGCGTCCGCTCCGGTCTCACGGACGGCCTTTAGAATATTAGGAATTACTAAATAAGATTTGGAAGGTTCGGACTCTCCTAAATAATAGGAGAAGTCCGCTGCTTTTACGAAAGGTGCATCCTTGTCCGCATCCGAATACACGGCTACAGTCTCGATACCCAATTTTTTGCAGGTCTTCTGGATACGGAGTGAGATCTCTCCCCTGTTTGCGATGAGTAGTCTTTTGATCACTTGGATTTGGAAGAGACAGGTTCACGCAGAGTCCCGATCTCGGAATCCAATGCGATCTTTTCCTTGCTCATGGTTTCATATAGGAAATCCCTAAAACTTTCCCAAGTATCGTGGGTCCATGGTTCGTATCTTCCAATAAATTTGTAGCCGACTTTAGCATACATAGGTTCCGTTTGGTAGGCGGTGATCCCGGATTTTAGCACTAACACTACAGGGATCTTATTCTCATAAGCGAGTTTAATCATCCCTTTTTGCATAGGCTGGATGACCTCTGAATAAGAATTATGACCTTCCGGATACACTATATAAGAAGTAGTGGAAAGTCCTTTTAATAAATTACGAACGGAAACTGCGATCGTAGCGGCCTTGGAGGTCTCAAAAACTTGAGATCCCATTGCCTTCATCCACCAATAAGCTACCAAAGTTTTTTTGATCACCTGGTTTGCAAGATACGGTTTGTTTACCACTAAACAATCATAAGGAAAATCTATTTCGTTTACGTGATTTAAGAAGATCATATGACCCTTGTCCGGGATCTCCATTTCATTCTTTATCATCAGATCCGTTTTGGTCATGCGGATCACGACCGGTCCCCAAGTTTTGGAACCTTTTAGAAAAGCCGCATATTGTTTTTCTCTCTTTCCGATAAGTGCATAAAAAATCCCGGCGATCATAGTGGGAAACGCTACCGTAAGTACCAATCTTAATGTAACGACATAGGTTCGTAATACCAGTTTGCGATACTTAGGGGAAAACCTGCCCAAACGGCTTTCCATAAACTTAAGTGGATTCATGCGAACTATGCTTTAGTACCTCTCCGAACATGGAAAGCAAATTCTTGAGAGACCTTTAGATGGAATATTAAGTTTCAGAAACCGTTGCCACCCAGAGCAGCAAAGACGCAAAGAGCTTTTTATAAGGAAAACAACTTCATCAAATCTCTCCCCTTTGCGACTCTAAGTCTAGAGTGAAAAAAACTTAGCCTCTCTTATAACTTACAATGTTCGCCTTAGCTAGATAGCGTTTTCAGAAATAAAAAAGGCCTGTCCTCGTTTGGAAGCAGGCCTTTTTTCCACTCAGAAGAATCGAAAAATCTTATTTATTAGGCTCGGTTGCAGCTTGTTTTCTTTTCTGAGTTCCCGGAGGTAGTTTGTCTCCCAGAAGTTTTTTACGAGTCTCAGCATCCCAACGAAGATACAACTTATTGTCGACCTCGTCGTCGTAAATTCTGCCCAAAATATCCACAGCGTCTCTGCGATAATCATCAGGAATTCTTTTGTCGAATACAGGGCTCATTTTATTATCTGCACGAACCAGAGGGTTTGTAGAAAAATCGTAAGTGACTCCTTCTACGGAAACAACTTGTCCAGGTGTAACCTCTCCGATCTCGTTGCGAGTCTCTTCGGACTTGGCATCGGATCTTTGCAGATAATAGTTATCGTAAGGATACTTAAGTTTGAAAATATTCATCGCATTCGCTCTTGCGTCCCTGCAAAGATTGATCGCTCCCAAATACATTTCGATACGATGTTTTCTATGCTCAGGTTGAAGTTTCTGGTGTTTCTCCAGATGTTTTTCTATCTTAAGTGCGTTATTCCTAGCTTCCTTGGCTTCTCCCAAGAACTGATAACCTAACTCCATATTTTTTTCGATGGTGTATTTATTCACCACATAATGGAATTCTCTCGGATTGTACATTCTGCGGGTAAAAGGAGCTTCTCTATTCTCCTTAATATCCGCACGGATATAACTGTTTTTTCCGTATTCCACGGAAATATCTACAAGTGCTCTATCCGTAGGATTGTTCGGATTTTTCTTTTCGATCGCGGTTTTTAGGATCTCTTCCGTTCTTTCCACATAACTTTGCGAAAGTTCTTCCAAGAGAAGTTCCATTCCAAGTTGGGACTCCAAAAATCTACGATACGAATTTACGAAATTCCCTTCGAAAAAATACAGAAGACCTTCTTGGTACAATCTTTTTAGTTCTTTATACTTCGCGAGTCTTTCCCCGTCTGCTTGGGTTTGACCGGTTCCGGAAGCTTTTACTTCTCCCGGATAATTTCTTACGACAGGCTCTATCTCTCTTAAATAAGTTAAGAGCTCTATCCGCTTCTTATACGATTTCATAGAAACGGCTTCGCCGTGTAATAGAACTGGGGCGACTAACATCGCGATCATGAAAACGAGAAGTTTTTTCATTGGCGGACCTTTTCCTTAGCTTCTCCCTGCGGAGATCGGGTTCAACCCGAAAATCGTGCTTTTCTTCTTAGTCTATCGGTTAGAATACGGTGAGAATTGATGCTTCCGGCTCGATTTTTCCGGAAATTCTTCGTATGACAGCAACTGCATTAGCCCAAGGCAAAAAAATCTCGTTTCGGAACAAGGAAGATACGGTCTGCCCTATTTGTAGCGAGGTACACCAAAGGGAAAGTATGTTCCAAGGGGGAGGAAGGCTGATCGCGGGCAAACTTACCCAGGAATTACGTCGCTTATACGAAAAAAACAAAAAATTCGGCAGGGTTTCCCCGAATGATTACGTCTTAAACGTTTGCCCCCGTTGTCTTTATACAGCCTTTCCCAAGGACTGGTCTAGCTTGGATGCGGATGAACTCGCAAAACTACGAGAATCCGCAGAGGTTCGACGCAAAAACATAGAATCCATTATGGGACCTACGGATTTCTACCAAGAAAGAAATCTGATCCTGGGCGCTGCTTCTTATCTTTTAGCGATAGAATGTTATCAATCCAGAAAAGTCACGGTAGCTCCTACACCAAAAAAAGCGGTCTGCGCTGTTCGTGGGGCCTGGTACTTCGATGATGTGAATACGGAATTTCCCGGTATGGGTTACGACAAGATCCGGGACCTTCTGTACCAAAAAGCGGCAGGCTGGTACACGGAAACGATGGAGATCATGCAATCCGGTTCCGAACCTGTGGATGCCGCTTCTTATCTACTCGGTCCGGATACCGACAAAAACTGGGGATTTGACGGAGTCATTTATCTCTCCGCCTATCTTACTATGAAGTTCAAGGACGAACTCGCATCGGATGCTGCCTCCAAACTGAACCTTCTCATTCGAGCCAAAAGAACTCTTTCTAGATTGTACGGTTCCGGTAAGGCGTCCAAGTCCAAACCATCCGTCATCATCGATATGGCCAAAGAACTCTATGATGAGTACAATAAGATCATAGATGAAATGGGCGGAGAAAAATAAGAGACGTTTCTCTTTTCTTCCTCCTATTTGTTTCATTCTGCTTCCTCTCCTAACTATGACTGAAGATCCTAGAAACTATGCTTTGCTGATCGAATTCGACGGTGGATGTTTTTTTGGATACCAAAGCCAGAAACAATCTCCCACAGTTCAGGAAGAAATAGAAAAAGCGTTGGAAGTTCTGTTGAAAAAACAAACCCGGATCTGGGGAGCCGGAAGAACGGATACAGGTGTTCATGCAAGGGGCATGGTCGTAAATTTTAAGACGGATTCCCCCATTCCCAATCTGTCGAAGTTCCTACTCGGAATGAATGCACTCACCGACCGGGGTCTGGCAATCCATGAAATAGCGGAAGTTCCCCTGAATTTCAACTCTCAGTTTTCCTGCACGGCGAGAGAATACGAATATCTTTTGGTGAATGCAAGGTTTCCTAGACCTATTTGGAAAAACAGGGCATTCTGGTATCAACATCGGATTGACGTTTCCCGCTTAAGAGAAGAACTGGAACTACTAAAGGGGGAGCATGACTTCAGAAGTTTGGCAAAAGCCACTTCCATGCGGAACCGTAGGACCACAACTCGGGTCATTTATGATGCGAGCCTTTTGGAAAGTGAAGAAGAGCCCGGACTTCTTCGTTTACGAATCAAGGCAAACGGTTTCCTCCATAATATGGTCCGGATCCTGACCGGAACACTTTTTGAAATAGCGATAGAGAAGCGCAAAGAGACGAATATATTGAAAATACTTTCTTCCAAAGATCGAACCATCGCAGGGATCACCCTACCCCCTTACGGATTGTATTTTCTAAAAGCGTACTACGATTCTTTTCCTCAAATTGATCGTATGTACCAAAACAGGAAAGAATACGGCGGAGTTCCCAGATGAAAAAACTCCTTCCGATTGCATTTTTCCTTTTTCCCTGGGTACAAACTTTCCCTTATCCGGACCAATTAGATAACAAAGCTATAAAATATCTGCGCGGAAATCCCGTTTCTCCTCCTATGGATTTTAATAAGATCGGGAACAGTTTTAAAAATGGTGAATTGATCCTAGCCCAAGCAGGAGGGAATCTTCCATCTTCAGGACTTACCCGCTCCGACAAAAAAGACAACACGGACGACGAGGAATTAGAAGAAGAACTTCCTACATTCTATGATAATAGAAAACCGGAGATAGGCGCTTGGGTAGGAGCTTCTAACCCGTTCCCCGGTTCCGAAGCTCAGAGATATTTGGATACAACTTTAGGTGGTGGATTTTTTTACAGAGTTCCTTGGCCTTGGATCTTTTATGTGGAAGTAGGAGCTTCTTATTCCAACTATTTGTCCAGATCCGAAAGAGCTCTTACGACGATCCCGGTATATAGCGCCCTTTGTTATAAACTTCCGTTCGAACTTCCGATTACTTTTATGGTCAAGGCGGGATTCGGAGAAACCTACGTGGTTGCCAGACCCGCTAATACTTCCCGCTGGAATGATACATTATTCGCCGGATTTGAGGCAAGTTTCGTAGCAGGAAAAAAAATCCGGATCGGGATCCGACTGGATTATAATAAAATTTTCGAATCGGATTTGAATTCTCCTGCGGAAACTAAATATCCTTACGTAGGTCCGACTGTAGATCCTAGGTTGAATAACCCGTATTATTACAATAAAGTGGATACAGAATTTTTCCATTTCGGTTTAATGGTGAGCGTATTCTTATGATTTCCAAAACGAATCGTTTTCTATTTCTATCTTCCTTTTTGTTCGCACTCGTTTCGGATTGTAAGGTAGGAGATTGGGAAGGAAACGCCACGGATAATCCCGTAATCAGCACTCTTTTTAATAGTAGAATGTTACTTCTACTCAAAGGTACGTATGCAACCGACAGTCCTTTGGATTTTACCGAGTATAATAACGGTACTGGTGATGTATACATGGATCCGTCCGGTGATCCTACCTTCAATTTAAGCGCCCTTCCTAAAATGGCAAATCTACCTATTTATATCGATATAGGTGAGATCCGAATTTCTTCCAAATACCAGGACGGTCTAAATAATCTTTCTCAGATCAGAACAGCTGTCGCTGCAAAAGCTTTCTGGGACAATGTCGCCCCAAACAGAGAAGTGTATTGTACACAACCATATACCTTAAACGCAAACACTTGTCGATCTTTGAACGGTGAATTTAAAATGATCCAATTCTTAAACGGAGAAGGAGCGGAATATCCGTCGAACGATCCAACTTCAGGAACGTCTCTCGGATTCCCAAGCCAGTATTATTACACCGGAACGTATATTCGTTCTTTAGTGACAGGTTGGGGAAATTCTCCGGGTGTGGACCTGACCAAAGTTACCTTCTTTGACAACTACGGTGTTTATGGATTTAATATAGTTCCAAGGCTTGCGTATGCGGCAGGAACTACCGACAAATCAGGATATCCTTTAGTGTTTCCGCTTCTTTATTCCGTCCAAGCGGGAGAGGCGGATATGGATTTTAAACCCGGATTCGAGCCTTACATCTTTGAAGTTAGAATGAACCTGAAAGAAAACTTAATGGTACATTCCATTAAGGCGGCGGATGGAAGTACTGCTGCAACATTGATCTCTATTAGCGATTGGAAAACGAGACATTCAGGTCAATCGGATATAGGCGGGGGGATACTTTCCAGATCCAGAACGATCTATCCAAGCGGCGCTTCTTCACTCGCAATCACCGGCGGATCCGGAAATCTGACACATTATTTTGCCGTTTTTAGGGAAAATGAAACGGATATTCTCACAAAACTTCCGTTAGCTGCAACACCTGCAAGAAGCGGAACGTCAAGGATCAAATACATCAACCCTGGAACCCATAAATTATATTGTCTGTCGGATACTTCCTACGTGGACGGGTTTCCCGATACCATCGTAGGAACTCCGCTTACGTTTTCCGTTCCTGAGAACGGAAACATGAGCACGATCTCATTGTCTTATTCTTGTCCATAAGTTCGCACAGAGGCACAAAACCTCAGAGAATTTAGAGTAAGAATTCCTACACTCTTATATCATCCCCTTCGTGTCTCAGTGACTCTGTGTGCAAAAAACTTCTGCGTCTCTTCTTAGCCCTGTGTCTTCCCGAGGATCTCTTCCTGTCTTCCCATAAGTCTGACAGAAAGTCTAGGCCCGATCTCTTGGACGATCCTGGAGGCAACATAGTTTCCCCATCTTGCCGCATTCTCGAGAGAAAATCCGTGAGTGAGTCCGTATAACACACCTGCCGCAAAACAATCCCCTGCCCCTGTGGTATCTAATAAGTTTTGAGCAGGAAATCCGCCTACGTGACTGATCGTTCCATTTACGGAAACGAACGCACCGTTAGCGCTGTCGGTCATCATAACATTCTTACAAAGTGAAGAGATAAATTTTAAGGCATCTTCCTTGGATTCGGTGGCAGCTAATGCTTTTGCCTCCTCTGCATTACAAAAAATTAAATCACAATATTCTTTTGTAAGTTTTAAGAAGTCCTCTCTGGAGCGGTTCACACAAAACGGGTCGCTGAATGTAAATGCCACTTTTACTCCCGCTTTTTTGGATTCTTCCATAGCAAGAAGACAGGCTTCCTTGGTGGAAGGTCTGTCCCAAAGATACCCCTCCACATAACTATAAGAAGAAGCTTTCAGCCGTTCCAGGTCCAGGTCCTCTTTGGTCAATGTGGAAGAAATTCCCAAGTGAGTAAGCATTGTCCTTTCGGCATCGGGTGTGGTTAATATCACACAGGTTCCGGTATGCCCTTCTTTGGAAGGAGGAACTTCAAATAAGATCCCCGCTTTCTCCATATCTTGTTTATAAAATTCTCCGTAAGTGTCCTCGGTAACTTTTCCGGTGTAAGTTCCCGTACCGCCTGAATTGGCGAGTGCAATCATAGTATTTGCGGCACTTCCACCCGATCTTAATTCTTTTTTATGTCCGTCTAAAGCGGTAAGTACACCACCCTGGACTTCCGCATCCACTAGGGTCATAATCCCTTTGTTCCAGCCCATTTTCTGCAAAAAAGAATCTTCGGTTGGGATCAGAATATCCACAAGTGCGTTCCCTATCCCGAATACGTCGTAATGTTTCATTTTTTCTCCGATATAAAATATTAATAAAACGTCATATAGATTGGCGGGTCCACTCTATCAGCTCCCATCCATTCCAGGAGGTCTCGTAAACGGATTTACCTCCCACTTGGGAAAGAAGAAGCTCCAGGAACTCTTCCTTTCTTTCCGTGATCACACCGCTGAATAAAAAATGATCCGTATGAAGATTTGCGATTTTCTCCATGTTTGCCTTCAAGACTGCAAATGTGATATTTGCCATACATAGATCGAATTTTTCGGAAAGGATCTTAGGATGATCGAATCCACCTTCTTCGACTACTAAAACTTGATCCGATATGCCGTTTTCGTCCCGATTGAATGTGGAAGAACGTACTGCATTTGGATCTATATCCACGGCTATAATTTTGGAAACTTCCAATTTTGCCGCCGCCACGGATAAGATCCCGGAACCGGTGCCTATGTCTGCAACCCTCTTTCCTTTCAGATCGATGGAGCCTAACCTGGATAAAACCAAACGAGTGGTTTCATGATGCCCGGTTCCGAAAGCAAGTCCAGGGTTGATATACACCGGGACGGAATCTTTTTGCCCCAATATTTTGTTTTTTTCCCAGTCGTCTTTTTCCCAGGTGGGCACTACCCAGAAAACTCCGACAGAAAACGGTTTATAAAATTCCTTATAAGCTTCTTCGTATTCTTTCGTTTCTATCCATCTGGATTCGGCAAAAGAATTCTCCGGGGCAACCGTCTGCAAATAGATCCAGATCTTAGCTTCGGACTCGGCATCGTCTTCAGCTAAATACACTCTGATCGGAGTATTGTCGGAGATGATCTCTTCTCCGGGTTTTCTAGCCTCTTCCCTATCGAATAGGATCTCGTAATATCCCGCCACCTTCCATTCGTCCAAGTACGCGGAAAATTCTTCCGCAAAATCTTTCGGAATGGAAACTCTGATTTCTTTGTATTTCAACGGATTATCTCAGGAACCGATCGGGAGACGAGGTCTTGTCTTGGCTGTTCTTCATTCAATATTTTATGGATCTTTTCTTCTTTCATATACACTCTTCTGTCTTTTACGATCCAGACCCAGATTCCTACGAAGAGCGCTGTCGCCGCCCAATGTCCGAACCTTCCCACAGGGATCACAAAAAAGTCGAATAACCCATGTTGTACGACCGCAAGCAAAAATCCGGAGAGGATGTACCAGTATTTTTCGGAAAATAACCTTTTGTTACTTTTGATCAGGCAGAGGGCAAAACAAAGATTTATAAGCAAATGTGCATTCGAAGATTTTAATGTTCTAATAATGAAAGTATGGATCCGATCGTCTTCTTTTGCGGTGAGAATATAATGGTAATTTTCTATTCCGGCAAAACCTAATGCAACAAACCCGCCCACTAAAAATGTTTCCGGAAGGAATTCCTTCCTTTTCCAATCATATGCCAACGAGAGAGATAAGGTTACGATCAGAATGGATTTACATAATTCTTCCATCATTCCCGCTTTTACGAACGCTAAAAATGCGGTTTGAGAAAGTATGGATTTTGCCGTTTTTGCGTTTATCTCGGTTTCAGGCCAGATCCAAGCGCTGGCACGAAGCACCAACTCTGTGGAGATCCAACCCAAAAGTAATGCGAAGAATATTATAAAAAAGACACGTTTATTTCTACCGGTATCCGGCTGGGTATAAATGAGATAAAATCCCCAGGGGAAAATACTTCCGATCGCGTAAAGAATTACTTCTAAACTCATAATTCCTCCATATAACGACCGTCGAACATATTCACCAATTCCTGCTGTAAGGGAGTTGGCATAGCCTTCGCATCCAAAGGTCCGTTCCAAAAAAGTTCCGTGACCCTTATATAACCTTTTGTTCCGGGAGGAGGCATCATTGGAGATAAGTTTTCTATCAGTTCTAAAGTCCTTTGATCTTGTTCCGGATAAGGAGAACTTTGAACAAGTTCCACATCCACAACTTCCCCATCGGGAGTGATCGTATAAGCAACAACGCAGGAATAATTCCTGGGAGCACTTCTCCAGTAATCCATAAAGGATTCGAAAGTCCTCATCTTTGCGGAAATATAATTGGAGTAAGTAGGGGGAAGTTTTTTTCCTTTGATCCTCTTAACTTCTCCTTTTACCCTTCCCTCATCAGAAGGTTTTTCCTCCGGAATTTTTTCGCCTTGAGTGCTGTTCGGTGTTTCCGTTCCGGTGATGACCCCGCCATTTAACCCTTTTACCTCGTCCGGAAGATTCGGATCTATAAAATAGAATTCCGCATGATTCTCCGGCGTATAATGATCGGTAGGGCGAGACTTACTTTCTTTTTGGAAAGCGATCGTAGTCGGCATAAGTAGGATCAAACAGATCACGATTAAGTGAACTAAAACGCTTAATCCAAGATTGTTCTCAAAGCCGGGGCTGAGACCCAAGAGAGGGGTTTTAGAATAGAAAGACCTACGAAGTAACCAGCCGGAAAACACGTTAATCGAAATCAAAGCGACTAAGATCGCAGACCAGATCCAAATGGAAGATGCCACTTCAAAAAACTTTTTATCGGAAATCCCCGGTTTTAATCCTAAACTTGCTAAAAAGCGGATCCCCAATGCGGGTTCCCACCAAGAAAAGAAGAAGGTGGCAAATAACAATAACCCGAGCAAATATACGAATAGGATCGGAAATCCTTTCCATAAACGTCCCGTATAGATATGGCCCCATCCGGCTAAGATCATATCTCTTACTTTTGCGTTCGTACGTTTTCTAGCGGAAGCGGGCAGATCTCCTTCTTCTTTCGCGAATGAATCCTTTGTCTGCCTTACAAACCAGGCCCAAGGTCTACGAAATAAGAAAAAAGGCTTTTTGCCGGATAGAAGTTCCGCAAGTCCGATCGCCGTAAAAAAGAAGATCCAAACGCTTTCGGAAAAAACGGCAAAGGTGGCCATCTTTGCCCGGAAAATATCGGAATACGTTAGATAATGTGTAAATAGAATTAAACAGAATACGGTTAAAAATACTAGGACCGGATTTAAGATTAAAGGCCTTGGATCTTCCGGTTTTAATCTTTCTCTTATATACTTTGCCTGTAAAAAGAATACTGCCAGACCGAAGAAGAACATTAGAGTCAGAACAGGGAAACCGAATGCGCTTGGATCTTCCGAATTGAGTAGAACGAATGCCGAAAAAATCTCTTCCGCTTTCGGAAAAATTAAGAACAAAAGTTCTAAAGAAAATAAAAACAGTCCCAAAACAACTTGTAGAAGAACGGAATGGAAAGCTGGCCGACGGACCCTATCCTCTTTCGGAAATAAGAAGATAACTCCCAAGGGAAAAAAGATCCCGAATCCTATCATGGAGATAGGAGAGGTCCAAGAGAGAAAATTGATCCCCCAAAAGACTAGTTTTTCCTTCTGCGAAATTTCCTTTTTCATTCCGAATGTCCTTGTCCATTGGACCCTAGCTTGTTCCGGAAGCAAACAAGAATTGAATGAATTCCTACGAATTTAATACTTTATCACGAATCCTATTCGAGAATCCTTGGACCTATGGAGAAAAAAGAAACCCTAGATTCCTCTCTCAAGGATATCGTATCCGTTTGTAAAAGAAGAGGATTTGTTTATCCCGGATCCGAAATTTACGGAGGACTTTCCAATACCTTCGACTATGGCCCTTACGGCGCCGAACTTCTCCATAACTTAAAAAGACTCTGGTGGAAATATTTTGTCCACTTAAGAGAAGACGTTGTAGGATTGGATTCTTCCATCCTTCTGAACCCGAAAGTTTGGGAAGCGTCCGGACATGTTTCCAATTTTAACGATCCGCTCATCGATTGTAAAAATTGTAAAACCAGGATCAGAGCCGACAAATTTTTGGAAGACCAAAAAGGAGAAGGCGCCGCCACAGGATTGACCTTAGAAAAAATGAACGAGGTCATCAAGGCGGGAAATTTTGCCTGTCCAAACTGCGGCAACAGAGGAACTTTCACGGAAGCCAGGGATTTCAACCTGATGTTCAAAACTTCTCATGGAGCTTCCGCAGAAGATTCACAGGATATTTATCTTCGCCCGGAAACCGCTCAAGGTATATTTATCAATTTCAAAAATGTTATCTCCACGACCAGGAACAAGATCCCATTCGGTATCGCGCAGATCGGTAAATCTTTCCGTAACGAGATCATGGCAAGACAGTTCGTATTCCGAACCAGGGAGTTCGAACAAATGGAGATGGAATTCTTCTGCGAACCGGGAACCCAAAAAGAATGGTTCTCTCACTGGGTTGACTATTGCCTTAAATTTTTGATCGATCATGTGGGCCTTAAAAAGGAAAACTTGAAAGTCAGAGAACATGAAAAGGAAGAACTTTCCTTTTACAGCGAAGCCACTTCCGATATAGAATACAAATACGGATTCGGATGGGGTGAACTTTGGGGGATCGCATCCAGAACGGACTATGACCTTTCCCAACATGAAAAATTTTCCGGAGAAGATCTGAAATACCAGGACCAGGCCGCCAACAAAAAGTATGTGCCTTATGTAGTAGAGCCTGCACTCGGCTTAAACCGTTTATTCTTGGCGGTCGTTTCTGACGCGTATGCGGAAGAAAAACTGCCGGACGGCGAAACAAGAACAGTTCTTCGTTTTGCTCCTCAGGTAGCCCCGGTGAAGATCGGGATTTTTCCCCTCATGAAAAAAGACGGACTTCCCGAACTTGCGAAATCGATCTATACAAACCTATCTTCTTTAGGGAACTTAGAATACGATGAAGGCGGCGCTATCGGAAAAAGATACCGTAGACAAGACGAGATCGGAACCCCTTATTGTATCACGGTAGATTACGATTCTCTAAAGGACAAAACTGTCACCGTAAGGGAAAGAGACAGTATGTCTCAAGAAAGGATCTCGATCGATTCTTTGAAGTCTTACTTTGCGGATAAGATCCTTTAATCAGGGATTGTAGTTTCGGATATCGTCCCTACATTCTTGTCCTAATAACAAAGGAGTAGCAGGGCTGAAAGTTTCTACCTTGGTGTCGTCTAAAGCCCAGAACATTCCGCAAGTTTCGTTGATACAATGATTTCCATGCTCTTTATCTTGGTGGGAAGAATATAAAGGAATCCCTGCGTTCACAAGCCCAAGAGCATGTCCAAGCTCATGTGTCACCGTAATTTGCTCCGCCTTCTCAGCTTTGTCTGGCGAAACAATAGAATCAAATTGATCTATCATATCCTTAAATACAAAGATCACAGGAGGTCCAATCCCCAAAACTCCGGAAATCGTAACTGCGATCACACCGGGTGCATCCGCCAACTGCCCTCTTATATACATGATAAAAAAACTAGTGGATTGGAAATCGGAAGATCTTTTTCTGTATCTAGGAACGAGATCCAAAAGTTGGTTCACACTCCAGGTGGTTCTATTTTGGTTCGGTATCTCGCTCATTTCGGAAAGATCGGTAGGTACAGTGACTGCCACCGAATAACCTCTGTCCGCAAAAACATCCTGCATATTAGTATCAGTCACATTCCAAATATTAGAACCGCCGATCGTAAAATTCCCTGTAAAAGGTTGTGCATCCGTTTCATACGCAACTTCAAGATCAACGGATCTTACAGTGGAAAAATAAACGGAAGAACGATCGGGATCGCTGAGAATGAGATAATCCAAAGCGATATATCCCAAAACTGCCGGCGGTAATTCCGATTTGCCGTTTTCGCAATTGATGAATGAGAAGAAGGATAAAATTATAAGTGCTCGAGAGATCATTTTGCCTTCGTATTAATAACAACCGGAATCGTTTCTTTTTTTACTTATTTGAAAAAAGAAGAAAAAGTTCCCTTCGATTACAATAAAAAATACTCCACAAACTTCGGTCATTTGCAAAGTTTTATTTTAATGTCTGAAAAAGTTTTGGAGATAAGGTCCATTCTCCCCCAAAATAGGGAGGCTGCCATTGAATTGGTAAATCAATTTTTTAGAATGGTCAATAAACTCCCTTTAGACGGATTATTCAAGATCCGCCCTAGAGCGGCCGCTAAAATGGTGGATATTTATCTAAAACTCCGGGCTACAGACAAAGTATTATTCATCGGCGGGTTTTTAGGAGAAGAGCTAGTCTCCCTTCTCATTGCTAGAGTAGAAGAAAAACCGTATCTCATTGAGGAGAAAAATTTATTCATAGACTTGGCAGTTACCAAACAAGGCAAAAGAAAGTCCGGTTATATGAAACCTCTCGTCGAAGAAACGTTTCGTTACGCAAAAGAAAAAGGGATCTTAGCGGTAGAATTGAGAGCGATCTCAGAGAACAAGGGAGCTGTGGAATTCTGGAAGAAGATGGGATTCGATCCGTTTTATGTGAGATTTAGGAAATCAGTGAAGTGAAGACGCAGAGTTAAAAGAGGCGCAGCGTTATTCTCATGCAGAGCCACGAAGCTGCGGAGATAAGATACGTAGCATGCGGCCTTGAATGTAGGAACTCCAACATAGAAAGCAAAGATCGCCCCCGCCCTGCATTGGGATTTGGGGGGAGTGGCTCGTGGGAGAGCCCATTCTCTTAATCACAAAATCCTAGTTCTGTCAATAAAATCGTCCTCTTTAAATCCATGTAGGAATTCCAACATCGCAAATAGCTCTCTCCCTCTGACTTCTCCGTGAACTCTCCGTGCGAACTTAAAATAAAAAAGGCGCTAGGCCCAGAGAATCCTCTGCAACTTAGCGCCTTTGCGTGAAAACGAAATTTCTTATTGGAACAAGCGAAGAAGTAATCCACCGTGTTGCACGAAAAATTCCGCAAACACTAAGCTTGTGATCGCCATCAACTTGATCAAAATATTGATAGAAGGACCGGAAGTATCTTTCAAAGGATCGCCTACGGTATCTCCAACAACAGCAGCCTTATGTTGGTCGGAACCTTTTCCACCCGCAGCTTTTTCGATGTATTTTTTAGCGTTGTCCCAACCGCCGCCGGAGTTTGCGGAAGAGATTGCAAGAACCACACCTGCCACTAATGCACCGGCTAATACACCTGCTAAAGATTTAATTCCGAACAAGTAACCTACAACGATAGGAGTTAAAAGAACGAGAAGTCCGGGAAGGATCATTTCTCGAAGAGCCGCAGTCGTGGAAATATCCACACATCTTTTGTAATCAGGCTTAGCTTTTCCTTCCATGATCCCAGGGATCTCGCGGAATTGTTTTCTAACTTCTTCCACCATGTCTACGGCAGCTTTACCAACCGATTTCATGGTCATAGCGGTGAAAACAAACGGAAGCATAGCTCCGAAAAGTAATCCGCCGAAAACTTCCGCGTTTAAGATATCCAAGCCGGAAGTTTTAGTTCTGGTAATGAACGCAGCAAATAGCGCAAGAGAAGTCAAAGCCGCAGAACCGATCGCAAAACCTTTACCGATGGCTGCAGTGGTATTACCGGCCGCATCTAATGTATCTGTCCGATTACGAACTTCTTTTCCGAGTTCAGCCATCTCAGCGATCCCGCCAGCATTATCCGAAACCGGACCGTAAGCGTCGATAGTCAAACCGATTGCGATCGTAGAGATCATCCCGAGGGCGGCGATTGCAATCCCATACATTCCTGCCAAAATATTCGCCGTAACGATAGTAATAACGAGTAATACGACCGGAACTACGGAGCTTTGGTACCCTAAAGCTAGACCGTAAATAATATTTGTAGCAGCTCCAGTTTTGGAAGCCTCAACTACTTCTCTCACAGGCTTATAAGAATGAGAAGTGTAATACTCAGTGATAAGACCGATGAACATTCCGGAGAATAAACCTACAACCAATGAAATGAATACGTTCCATTTACCGATCGTTTTGCCGGCGATCTCGAAAGAATCCACCATGTATTTATCGGTTACAAAATACATGATCGCACCTACGAGTAATGTAGAGACCCAAAGTTGGATCTTTAGGACCTTCTCCACATTTCCCCCCTCTTTCACGGAAGCGATGAAGGAAGTCAAAAGAGAAGCCGGGATCCCGAACGCGGAGATCAAAAGCGGATATAAAAGAGCATCCGTATTGCCGGAAAGAGCGGTTGCAGTTGCACCGATTACAAGAGCGGCACAAGTAGCTTCAGCACAAGAACCGAAAAGATCTGCCCCCATACCGGCAACGTCACCCACGTTATCCCCTACGTTATCGGCGATAGTCGCAGGGTTTCTAGGATCATCCTCAGGGATTCCCTTTTCTACCTTACCAACTAAGTCAGCACCAACGTCTGCAGCCTTGGTATAAATTCCCCCACCCACTCTTCCAAAAAGAGCCACTGCGGAACCCCCAAGACCGAAACCGGCCAGAGCTTCCATAAGGTAAAGAGTTCCTACATTTTGGAATAAATGAGTATATAGCAGGAAAAGCCCGATCATGCCGGAAACGGCAAGACCAACCAGTCCGAATCCCATTACCGCACCGGAATCGAAAGCGACTCGGAAAGCCTTGGTCATGGAAGTTTTCGCCGCTTGTGCGGTACGAACGTTTCCGATGGTTGCAATCTTCATACCGATAAAGCCGGAAAGACAGGAGATTAGGGCCCCTGCAACGAAGGCGATCGCAGTAAACAACCCGTCGTTAAAATCCGGAGTTTCCGGATTGTCCAAAAGGAAGAAGATCAGAACTGCCATAAAGGCAATAAAGAGAGAAATGGTCTTGTATTCTCTCACGAGAAAGGCCATAGCGCCTTCGGAGATTGCGGAAGAAATTTCGATCAATTTCTTGGATTCGTTATCCTTTCCGCCCTCAGTTCCGATTTGGATCCTGGTGACCTTCAATGCGTATACTACGGCGGTCAAAATAGCCAGGAAGGCAAAAGCCAGAATAATGGTTACCGAATTCATTCAGGGAAACCTCTTGTTTTTTTTTAAAATTTCCGATGGTTTAAAAAGATGGGACCTGTGTTTGCCAAAGTTAATATGAGACGTACACTTTCCATTTGGTTCTTTCTAGTTATTTGCACTATAAAATCGGTCCTGGCCTTGAGTTCAACCTTTTCTTGGGAAGAGCTGATCCAGCAGGCAGGCGAAGAAGCGGCAAGAGGCAGATACCAACAAGCATTAGAAAAATTACAGATCGCCGACGAGACAGGAGAGCCTAGAGACTTCCGTTACTATTGGATTTTAGGAAAATCCCAAAAAGGAAAAGGAGAAGAATTAGAAGCGCTCAAAAGTTACGAAACAAGCCTAAGATTAAATCCGGACCAAACCAAATTATTGGAAGAAATGACCGAACTGTATGATTCGCTCAGATTCCCGGACAAAGCGCTAAACACCGCCAGGGTATTATTGTCCCGCGATCCGGAAAATAGGGAACTCAGATACAAAACATTACTCTGGTCTTCGAGAATCGGAGATATTGAATATTATAAAGCCGCTTTAAAAGAATTAGAATCAACCAACCCTTACCAAGCGGAAGAACAAGCTCTATTAGATGAGATCTCCGGTTTCCAGAAAGCGGGAAAGATAGACGACTCTATCGCAAGATGCAAAAGATTCCTACCCTACTTCCCCAGAAACAAAAGCCTACATAGACTTTGTATTTTATCTTATAAATCCAAAGATTCCAATCTATATGAAGAAGGACTACTGGAAAGAGCAAATATCTTCAGAGACGAACCGATCTTTCATCACATTTTAAGTATGGAATATCTGGACCAGAGAAGATTCCTCGAGTCCGCTGCGTTCGCAAGAAGAGCGCTCTTACTTTCTCTCAGAAAAAATATTTTCCCGGATAAGGACTATCTTCTTCCTTTACGAAGATATTATATACAAATAGGATCGGACTCGGGGATTTTAGGAACGGAATTATTAGAAGAGATCATCCGCACAAAAAAAAGTCCAAGCCTTGAAGAATGGAACGTACTTCTCAAACATTCTTCTTTCAGTTGGGAAGTATTGGCATTCGCCCTCCGATCCGTAGCGGAAACGGAACCTGAAGAATCGGCTCTCATCATTTCCAAAGAATGGAAGGACATGTATAAAAATCTAAAGGCCCAAGAACTGGAGAAGGATCTTTCCAGATATGCGGGACCTTATAGCCTGGACAAAACTTTCCAGTTTTATTTGGAAACGGGATATTCTTTAGCGGAAATGGAATAAGTTTGTGTCATATCCCGTTCCTAAAAGAAGTCCAAAGGAACATGCAGAAAACTTAATGAACTTTCATTGATCCAATGAAAAACTTTTTAAAAAAATTTACGTATTAAAAAATACAATCATCTCTCTGAATTTTCGCATCGGCATAAAAAATATTTTATGACACTACTCCTAATCTCAATAAAAATCCAAGAAAAAACTTTTCAGAACAACGTATATAAACTTATTCTAGTTGACATATCCCTTTTGGGCAATTCAATTATTTTCCAACTAAAAAGGAAGGAGAGGTTCGCTTATGAAAAAAGAACTTCTATCGATAGGATTAGTCGGTTTACTCTGCTTGTCCTCGGGAATTTCGGTCTCCGCCGCAGACTACGGTGTAGCAGGTTGCGGCCTTGGGTCTCTGGTTTTTAAAGAAAACAAAGGTGGTCTCCAAATTTTAGCAGCAACTACAAACGGTACTTCGATCAACCAATCTTTCGGAATTTCAACCGGAACTTTGGGTTGTGCAACAGACGGACTGGTTCAAAAGGAAAAAGTTCAAGAAGTATTCGTTTCCCTCAATTTTAATTCTTTGGAAGCTGAAATGGCACAAGGAAAAGGGGAAAAATTAGAAGCTCTTTCGGGACTTCTAGGTTGTTCCACAAACGGAACCGCACAATTGGGAGAATACACAAAATCCAATTTCGATGTATTGTATACTCAGGAAACCACACCTTCCTCTTTACTCAGCGCAGTAAAAGACGGGATCAGAAAAGACGCAGCACTCTCTAAAAGCTGCAAAATTTAAGGAGATAACTCATGAAAAGAATATTATCAGTATCTCTATTTCTCGCTCTAGTAGCTTCCCCATTTTATGTGGCTTCCGCTAAACACGGTGCTGCAGGATGCGGCTTGGGATCCGTTGTTATTACGGAAAATAAAAAAGTTCACCAAGTAATCGCGGCAACCGTAAATGGAACCGTTTTAAACCAAAGTTTCGGGATTTCTACTGGAACTTTGAATTGCGAAACGAGCGGTTTCACTCAAAAACAAGTCGAACAACAAATCTTCGTTCACATGAACTTCCAATCTTTGGAGCAGGAATTTGCGAAAGGTTCCGGTGAAAAAATGGAAGCCTTCGCTTCTTTGATGGGTTGCTCCGATACGGGAACATTCGGAAAAGTAGGAAAAGAGAAATTCTCCGCACTTTTCGACCAAAATACTCCGGATTCCTTTTTGGAAAAAATGAGATTCGAAGTAGCAAACAACTCCGCTTTAGTCGGTAGTTGCAAAATCTGATCATACACACCTTATATTCTAAGGTTCAATTCCCTTCTCCCCAAAGGAGAAGGGAATATTCTGAAAATCTAAAACTCTAAGTGCTAACTAGGCTCCGTTCTTTTTTTATAATATTCTTTTTATTCTCCCTCTTCGGAACTTTCAGCTCTGCTTATGCGACGGACACGAAAAAGATCCTAGAATACCAAAAATTAGCAGAGGTCAAAAAACTTTGGGAAGAAAGATATTGGATCCTTCTATTACATTATTCTAAGACAACTTTCGGCAACTGGGTAAGCGAAGCGGATTCTTCTTCTTTTTTTCTTTCCAAGGAGGGAAGAAACAATCCGAAAAGTGAGCTACTCTCCGCCATTGAAGCGTTTATGACGCCAGCCTCACCTCCGTCTGGAGACGAAAATTGGATGCATCCATCGTGTAAATTTCCGGAAAGAAAAAGATGGATCCAAGAGAAACTTTCCATTCCGGATCAGGACTTTACAGAAGTAGATTGTTCCAGATTCGAAAAATGGTTCGCTACCTTGAACCCGAAAGGAGCAAAGATCATATTCGCTTCCTATTATATGAATGCCCCCGCTTCCATCTTCGGTCATACCCTTTTAAAATTGGATTCAGGAGATCCGAATCGGAAAGAAATTTTAGAATATTCCGTGAACTATGCCGCAAACGCGGACCCTGAGTCTACAAATGCGATCGTGTATTCTATTTTGGGTTTGTTCGGCGGATATCCCGGAACATTCTCCTTATTTCCTTACTATGTTAAAATTGCGGAATATAATGATATCGAAAGCAGGGATCTTTGGGAATACGAACTGGACCTAAAAGAGGAAGAAGTCAAAAGAATGACAAGGCATCTCTGGGAACTGGGAGCGGCCACATTCGATTATTATTTTCTGGATGAGAACTGTTCCTATCATCTATTTTCTTTGATAGAAGTAGCGAGACCAAGTCTTTACCTTCGGGACAAAGCACCTTTTGTGATCCCGGGAGATACCGTTAAAAAATACCTAGAGCAGGCCGGTCTTGTTAAAGAGATCAAATATCGGCCTTCTCTACATAGTAAAATTATCCAAAAACTCAGGAAAATGAACGAAGAAGAAAGGGATCTTTATGAAAATGTAATGAAGAATGCCAATATTTCCCTTTTGACGAATAAGGAACCCGATCCTAAGATTAGGACTTCTTTTCTTTCGGATACGATCCTGGATTCTTTCCGTTATAAAAAAGCGGAAGGAAATTCTCCGAAAGAATGGGACCAAACTTACAAACAATTACTTTTGTTCAGGAGCAAACTCCCGACCGACTACGATGATTCCGGATATTCTCCCATTACCCAGAGCCCCCATATAGGTCACGGAAGTTCGGCATTGTATAATGAAGTTGGGACTTCCAATCTGGGAAATTTTTTAGGTTTCGGTTATAGAGCGGCAGTCCACGATCTATTGAATACGGACCAAGGTTATATCCCGAATTCTTCCGTGGATTATTTTTCTCTCAAGGCAAGGTATTATCAGGATTCAAAAAAACTACATCTGGAAGAATTTCATATCATCCGCATGTTATCCTTAACTCCTTATAATTCATTAGGTCGTTCCGTTTCTTATTTTGTGGATTCGGGTGCGGACTCTTCCGTTTATGAAAAAAACAGGAACAAAGAAGATAGAAAACTTCTGGAATGGCAGGCACTCCTCCGACCGGAAGATCTGTCGTATACGCTCTATCGGTTGGACGAGATCTCCCGATCCGAAAAATATGAAAGAGTCACAAACGCAAATTTAGAGACTACTTTCGGTTATAGTTTCCAGGACGAATTTTCGGAGGGGCCAAAACGGTTTTTATTCTCCGCACAAGCAGGTGCAAAAGTAAGGTATAATGGTAAGTACGATACGAATGCAATTGTGGCTCCTCAGATCGCGACTTATTGGATCGCCAATTTTGATATTTTTAAGGCGGTCTTGTCTTTGCATTATTATACTTTTTCCGTTTACGGGATCCCGGACGATTATAAGGCACAATTAGGGTTTCGTTATGCGATCCATGCCAATCATGAATTGAGGTTAGAGGCAAAAGCCCAAAGGAATTATAATGAAGCTAGCTTCTCCTATGTGTATCAATTTTAAATATTTCTACTATTCCATTCTTATTCTATTTTTATCGGGCAGTTGTTCTTCTATGTTATTCTACCCTACCAGGGAAATGTATATCTCTCCAGAAAAAATGGGATTTCGGCCCGAAAAAATTTCTCTTCAGATGAAAGACGGCACAAATATCAAAGTTTGGATTTTCAAACCTTCTAGGGTAAAAGCGAAAGCGAGCATTCTCCAGTTCCATGGCAATGGAGACAATATGTCCAGCCACTATATCAGTCTTGTATGGCTTGTGGAAAAAGGTTACGAATTAGTGATCTGGGACTATAGAGGTTACGGAGATTCGGAAGGAGAAGCGGAAAAGGAATCTATATTAGAAGATTCTAAAGAAATTCTGAAATTCCAACAAAACAGGGCAAAAGAACTGGGCATTCCTTGGATTGTTTACGGACAAAGTATGGGTGGAGCGCTTGCAATACGAGCCGTCGGAGAAATACAAAACAAAGAGGGATTATTACTCGTAGTCGGCGACGGGACTTTCGCGTATTATTCTCATGTGGCTAAAACGGTGGCAGAGAGGGTGTTTTTCTTTCCGATAGGGCAATTGGTCGGGTTCTTCTTCTCGGATCACTTAAGTCCGGGAGAAGTAGCGGATCAAATTTCTCCGGTAAAACTATTGGTCGTGCATGGAACAGAGGACCAGATCGTTTCCTATCCGAACGGGATGGAACTTTTCCAAAAAGCGAAGGATCCAAAAATTTTCTGGGAGATCAAAGGAGGTGGACACTTAGATTGGATGGGAATGGGCAGATCCGACGGAGCAAAAAATTTCCTAAAATTCCTGGAAGAACTGGTCTCTCATTGGACTCCTTAGTTTTCGGAAGGGAACCAGTACATTCTTTTACCTTCCAATAAAGATCTAAGTGCCTCTTCCGGTTTAGGTTCTTGGATAAATAATTCCGGTAAAGAGAAGTTACCTGTATTATAAAGTTCTATAGATAAGAAGATTACTTTACCTTCCTTTGCGAAAAATACTTTTTCGAAGTCCCTACATTTTAACGTATAAAATCCGGGAGCAAGCTCCAAGACCTTATATTCGCCGGAATCCAATCCGAATTTTTGGAATAATACTCTATTCCCTTCTTTAAAAGATCCGGAATATCGATACAATTCGATACGAAAGGTGAATAAGGACTGAGCTTCTCTCTGCGGCCTAAGCACATATACCAAGGCTTGATCCTCTTTCGCTTTTTTCAGTTGATCGAATCTCTGAGAGCTTGTGCAAGACCCGAATCCTAAGACCAGGCAAATACAAATTAAGAAGGGCCTAAAGTTGGCAACCCTCTGAAAAAATCTGGTAGCTCCTTGGGCTCTACGGTTAAAATTGACCCTAATTCGAGGATTTTTCATGAAAATTGAGTTCACACCCGAGCAGTACGAAACCTTACTAAAATCCATCGCGATCTCCAGTTGGATGATCAATGCTTTTAACGAAGGGGACGAGGAGTTAAATTCCTACGCCGAACTCGAGCAATACATACTTTCCTTTGCAAAAGATTTTGGGAAGCAGGAATTCGTGGACTACGATGCCGCTGACGATGTGTATTTCCCTACTCGCAAATTCGAAGACCAAACGGATATATTCGATATCATCTCCGATTACGATAACGAATTATTCTGGGACGAGCTTATTCACAGAATGGCCAGAAGGGATTTTCTTCAAGAGTATGGAGAAACAGGAGTCGCTTCTATGGCAATCGAAGAAAGGATCGAAAAAGAAGCTCCTTATATCAGCAAATACGAAGAGATATTTACCAACCAAGGCCTGGAGAATATAGACATTCGTCCTTAATCCATGTTTGATCAGGAACCTTTCGGAGTTTTAGAGATTGAAAACCTTCTTCCCAACCTAAGAGGTGAAGGTACATTAGGAAAAAGAAAAAGCAATATGCACACATAAAAAAGCCGCCCCAAAAAGAGCGGCCTTTTATTTACTACTAAACCTTAAATCTTAGTATATATAAGGTCCAGGAGCAGGTCCGATTACAGTAGCAGAACGTCCGGTCACTGTGTAACACTCAGAGAACCATCCTTCTTTTACATAGTTATATTTTACATCTAGAAGAACGTCACCTTCTGTCTTTTTCAATGCATCATACATTGCTGCAGAATACGTCCTACTGTATGCGCCTTCGCCAGGAGTTCTTCCATCCACTACCAAAATGTAATATATACCAAATGTAATAACTGAAAGGTATATTTCAAAAACATTCCAAGCCGAGAAAGATGAAATAGATCCAGGCTTCATCCCGTATGCCTTATTCTTATCAAAGACGCTTAAGTCTCCTGAGCAAGCTTTCCCCGAAGTCTCCGGTCCCAATTTATAATCAGCTTTGGCTAATCTTAAATGATAAGTTTGGGAGCCAACCATAGTTTTGGTAGCGTAAGAACATGCTGTGGAAAGAAATGCAAAAACAATTAAAGTAACAAAAACAGTTAATTTTTTCATAGAATTATCCGTTATTGAAACTTACTTGCTTCCGACTGGTCCGTTTTTCAGTTGGATTCCGCGAGCTTTAATAGTTACACAACGATCTGAATAGATCAGATAATTGGTGCCAGTTTCTTCGATCTTAGGATTTAAGATGTAAGTTGCATTTTCTAATTTTGACAATGCATCATAATAAGCGTTTTCGGTAACGAAATCTAAAGTCAATAGACCTGAGCCGTATTTGCTTGTATTACCATGTCTAAAAATCCCGAAAATGTTTCCACCGCAGGATTTTCCACTTGTCTCACCAAGAACGGTATAGTCTGCCGGAGCTAAAGTTACGTCGTCAGTATAAATTTGCGGTGTACTTTTTACTTGATAAGTACAATTTGCAAGAAACGCAGCTGTCAGCAAACATCCAATTGCTATATTTTTTTTCATAATACTCCTCTCAAAATAATGGGAACCATTTCGGTTGGAAAGAGAACAACCAGCAAGTAAAAAAAAAAATTATGGAAAATTTTGCAATAACGAATCTAACGTATTCTCTATAATTTCATTTGAATAAATATTTACTTCACTCACATTATAAATCGAACGCTTTGATTCGATTCTTCTCTGCTCCAGCCCAAAGGAGTATATAATATTCTTTGCTTTTTTAGAAAAAATTAAATATTTTAAAGCGAATCGTACTCCAGCCTGGCATCCCCAGTCTTGTCCCATAAACCAGCCTGCATTATGCACATAAAAACGTTCTACGACAGGGATAAGTAAATAATCTGCAGAAATTTTTTCCAATTCAGTGTCTGAAATGGAGAGATTATAGATATATTCCATTTGGGGTAGATTGATATTTTCAGTGCCTGAATACTTGTCTAAAATATACACAGGCTTAGATGTAATCTTCCAATTTTTTTCAGGAAGGCTATGTTGTGATTCCTTGTAATTTATATTTTTTGAAAGAAGTTTTTCTCGGAAATATTTCTGTATCGCGTCTTCCGCAAGCTCGCGAAACATAGCTTCGCTCTCGAAGGAAATTGTCTTTGTGCTAACTTGATCTCCCAGAGCAGTTTTAACTCTTATCAAACCACCGGAAAAGGAAATAAATCCAAGGTAAGCATTTTTATAATATGCACTTTCTGACGTTTTAAAACCTGCAATATCCTTTAAGAATAAGGGTTTATATAGGTCAATTTTTGCTCCATTTAGATCGGGAGAAGTTCCGGTTTTTGAATAAATTTCGTATCTTCCACCGGAGCAAAAACCCAAAAATAAGCAATATACTACTAAAACGATTTTTTTCATAAGATTAAATGGAGATTATCTGATAACCCCAATTTACAAGAAGTTTCCACAATTATTTCATAAAAAATAATACGTACACAAGCCCCTATTTGGAAAACTAGTGAAAATGAACTTTCAACCTTTTTGAAAATTATGCTACCGGACTCAATTATTCATATCAACAAAAAAGTTGAGGGCATTTCTCCCAATCTTCGAGGTTTTTTTTTCATAAAGGAAAGAAAAATAGAAATCCCTTATTCGCTTCCTGGAGACGTATATAACGTATACAAATTCGGAAAAAGAAAAGTATTCTATAAATGGGATCCTACTCATCTAGAGCCGAGGATCTCTGCTCCTCAATGTGCAAGTTTTGGAGAATGCGGAGGATGTTCCGGCCAACACCTGCCCTATTCGGAACAATTCAAATTAACAACCGAGCCGATCTTAAACGGATTAGAAAATTTTAATCCGAGCCGACTATCTGTTTCTCCTGCGGATTCTTCTTATTCTTACCGGAATCGTATGGATTTTGCAGTTTTTCCCGGTCGAATCGTCGGATTAAGAATGTCCGGAAATTTTAGAAAGATCGTGCCGATAAGGAACTGTTCCATCCAAACGGACTGGGCAAATTCGGAAATGCCACTTTTTCAAAAACTTTTAGAATGTTTTCCTGATTTGGAATATGACCGCAAAAAAGAATCAGGTTACCTGAAATATTTTACTCTTCGCAAATCGGTTTTCCATGACGACTCCATGAGTATTCTTACTTTCACGGAAGATTTCAAAAACGAAGATCTGATGCGGAAAGTTGCGGAAAAGGCGTTAGAAGTCCTAAGCGCGAAAAATATAGTATTTTGTTTCAACCGCAAAAAAGGAGAAATTTCCGCATCGGGAGAAGCGATCGCAATCCGGGGAAATATTTATCTTATCGAAGAGATCTGGGGTAAAAAATTCAAAATTCCTTTTGACGGTTTTTTTCAACCGAACCCGAAAGAGTTCATAAAAATTTTAGAATTTATTAAATCTAAAATTGTCCGTGCGGAAAATCTTGCCGACCTTTTCTGCGGGAGTGGATTTTTTTCGATTCTATTCGGAGAAAAATTTTCTCGGATCTTAGGGATCGATATCGTATCTTCTTCGGTTTCCGCGGGTGAGGAGTTCCTACAGGAGGTTTTCCCGGACAAAAAGATTGAATTTCTGGCATTCGACCTGTTTCACAAAAAGGGATTGGAGAAAATGTCCTCTGCCAATCTACCTTGGAAGGATTCCGTTGTGATCGCAGATCCTCCAAGAAGCGGCCTTTCCCCCGAATTGTGTACCTTCTTAAATTCCAACCCCGTTTCCCAACTTATCTATATTTCCTGTAACCCGGAAAATCTTCTGAGGGATGCAAAACTCCTGGAAGAATCCTACCGAATGGAAGAGTTCCTACTTTGCGACCCCTTCCCTCAGACTCCTCATTTAGAAGCAGTATCCATCTTCTCCCCTAAAAATCGCTGAAGGGAATCCGATTTTTTTTCGATAGTAAGTACCAAAGGTATACGAAACCGAAGGTGCCCATGAAACGACTTTCTTTCATCATTCTATCATTCTTAATTTTGGCGGTTTGGGGCTGTAATACCGTCATCATCCGTCCTTGGAATTCTCCGAACGCTCTCAAAACGTCCGAAAAGATCCGTGTCTTTTTAGGTAAGGCTGAATCCGATCTGATGATCAAAGCGGACGGTGTAATTTTCGTATATGATGTGAACGATCTTCTGATCAAACGTGCTTACGATGCGGTGTCTCTTGATGCTAAAAAATTGAAGGCGCCCATCCGTTTCGTTGCGGACAATCCTGGTCTGGAATATAAAGGAAGAAAGTTCAGAGGAGAAATTTTACTCCAACCTGATAAAAGCGGCAATATTCTGGTGATCAACAGAGTTCCTTTGGAAGAATATTTGTATTCCGTTGTTCCTTCCGAAGTTCCTGCAGGCTGGCCGACAGAGGCTTTAAAAGCGCAAGCGATCTGTTCCAGGACTTATGCAGTTAGAGAGATCTTGAACAAAAAAGATACGGCGTACGATGTGGAATCCACTGTGAATTCACAAGCGTATGCAGGTATGACGAAAGAAAATCCAAGAACCACTCAAGCTGTTCGTGATACGGAAGGTGTTCTTGCCGTTTATGAAGACGATCCGATCCATATGTTCTTTCATTCCAATAGCGGTGGAAGAACAGAAACTCCGGACCAAGTTTGGGGAGGAAAAAGGCTTCCGTATTTGGAATCCGTCGCCTCCAGATTCGATGAAGCCGGGGATAATTTCGTTTGGAAAGAAATTGTAAACCAAGATAAAATGGATCAAACTCTTTCTTCCCTAGGTGTGGGCTCCATTCAATCCATCCAAGTACTTTCTAGAACTCCTTCCGGTAGAGTGGATCTTTTGGAAGTGATCGGCAAACAAGGCACTTCTAAAATGAAAGGAAAAGAATTCCGTAATTTGCTCGGAACTTCAGTGAAGTCTCTTCGTTTCGGTATCAAAAGAGAGAGTGAAGGATTTTTGATCAAGGGAATGGGCGCCGGTCATGGTGTGGGACTAAGCCAATGGGGAAGTTTCGGCATGGCGAAACAGAATTTTACCTATGCGGAGATCATCCGTCACTATTACCAAGGAATCGAATTCGCTAGAATTACTAGGTAATTTTTTCGCACAGAGATCACGGAGAACACAGAGAGTTTTTAATTTAGAAACGTTGAGCACCGAGAGGAGTCGGGTGTTGGAGTTCCCAGATCCTGATATTCCTTCGTGGTCTCTGTGAGCTTCGTGCGAAACCTTCGTTTGTCCTCAAACTTATTTTAAATATATAAAACTATTATATTCTCTCACTACTGCTCCGTCTCCTCTGTGAGCTCCGTGCGAAACCGCCCTTCTTTTCCTTGCCTCCTCTCCTAGAGGATGCAAAATAGGACCATGTCGAATCCGACAAACAAGATCCTGATCCGAAATTTAACCAAGTCCTATATGAATGGAAAACAACACGTCCCGGTCCTGAAAGGGATCAACTTAGAAGTTGCGGATACTTTTTTAACGTTGATGGGCCCATCCGGTTCCGGTAAATCCACATTTTTGAATATTCTATCCGGCATTGACCAAGCAGATTCCGGAGAAGTTTGGATCGGCGGAAAAAACCTTAGCAATTTTACGGAACAAGAACTTACCGAATATCGCAGGAACGAGACCGGGATCATCTTCCAGTTCTTTCACCTTCTTCCTTACTTAAGCGCTTTAGAAAACGTAGCCTTACCTCTATATATCTCCGGTTTCGGAAAATCCAAGGCGAGAGAGATCGCCAAAGAAGCTTTAGAAAAGGTGGATCTGGCTCATAGGTTTAAACATAAACCGGACGAACTTTCGGGTGGAGAACAACAAAGAGTCGCAATCGCCAGAGCGCTTGCAAAACGTCCGAGTATCGTTTTAGCGGATGAACCTACCGGGAATTTAGATACGTATCATGCGCATAAAATTTTGGAACTTCTATTAGAGCTACAAGAGAAGGAAAAGTTTTCCTTATTCATAGTAACTCACGATAGGGAGATCGGAGAAAAAGGAAAAGTCCGACTCAAAATGAAGGATGGACTCATCTTGCCGGAACAAAATCCTGCCCTGGGTCTTGTATGAATTTATACTTCTTATTCCTATACGAATATTTTAAGACACATCTTCCTAGATTCATATTCGCACTTTTAGGGATTTCCTTGGGTGTGGGACTTTTTTTATCCACTACAAGTAATGCAAATAAGGCGGAAAAATCTCTCATCGATTTTTCCATGGGTTACCTAAAAGGAGATTTTAATTTAAAAATTTCTCCAAGTAACTCCGAGCAAAGCCTTAATTGGCGGATCCTTTCCAAAATACAGTCCCATCCGGATCTAAGAAATATTTCCGCGATTAGACCCAGGATACAGAAAGAAGGAATTTCCTCGGACAATCTAAGGGTTTTGTACATAGGAATGGACCTAACCAAAGAATATTTAGGAATTCCCTTGAAGATAGACAATGGATCGGATACTTCCGGTCCATTAGAAAAAACGTATGTATCCAAGTCTCTATCGGAAAAATTCAAAGGTCAACCTTTCACTCTTTTACTAAATGGAAAAACTTGGGAGTTTAAGGATTATACTCCGGTTGATATGGAAGGTGGATTTCTGGTCATCGAAGACATTTCTTTGATCCAAGAAAAAATCCCGGATATAGACGGAGCGGACTATTTACTTTTAAAGTCCTCTTCAGTTGATCTTTCCCGAACGAAAGAAAGTTTACAAAAGTTCTTAGGCTCAAATGTCAAAATAGAAACTTCGGAAGAGATCCAAGAAAAATCGGCGAATGCACTTCGTTCTTTTCAATTAAATCTTCTTATCATTTCTTTTATCTCGCTTTTGATCGCGTTCTTCATGGTTTCCAATACAATGACCGGTCTGTATTTGAGTAGAGAAAGAGAACTGGGAATATTAAGAACCTTAGGATTGGATGTAAGATCTTCTATTTTTCTTTTTTTAAGTCAGTCCGTTTTGTTAGGAAGTATAGGTACCGTCTTAGGGATCCTATTCGGAATATTCTTCTCCGGTTTGGATTTTTTCCGTCCAGAGTCGGGACTCGTGGATAAAAACCTATTATCCACTTATAGTTCTATTTCCCTCATCGATTTGAGCCTCGCTGCCGGACTTGGGATCTTGGGCTCGATCATTTCTTCCGTGTATCCTGCAATCCGAGCAGGTAAGGTCCCTCCCCTTTCCATACTTAGAGATTCCCAAAAAGAAAAAAGACAGATCCCGAACTCAAAACTTGCGATCTACGGTGGAATTATTTTTTTTGCTTCTTTAGGGATTTCTAATCTTCCATCTCCATGGAAGCTTCCTCTGCCCGGTTTACTGGGTGTGGGAGGTGTGACCATCGGGATCACATTCGCTTTTCCTTATCTACTTTCCTTATTCAGTTCGGGCGTGTCCAAGATCCTGGATAAAAGTGATAAAAGTTTTCCTTTTTTCAGAATCGGTTTGGAGGAATTAAAAGAAAATCCTGGAAGGAACACTTTGACTGCGGCAACTGTGATGCTCGCGGTTTCTTTGGTTTTATGTCTGACCATTCTTACGGATAGTTATAAAAAATCTTTGAATGATTGGGTGGATTCCGAATATCCTTCCGACTTTACGATCATAAACGATCGATTTTTCCATTCCGGGATCCACGGCGGAGTTCCGAAAGACCTTCCGGAAAAGATCAGGGATTTAGGTGTAAGCTCTTACCTGGACGGTTTTTTGGTAAATACTTCTTTCGATACCGATAAAGGAAATTTTATCATTCATGCATACGATTTTTCCGTTTATAGGGACAAGCCGGAAAGAATAGAGAATGAGGTAAAGGAAGAAACCGATATTTTAATTTCTTCGAATATGGCACATTTAAAAAAACTGAAAGTGGGTGATATTCTCGTTTCCCAAACTCCTTTCGGTATTAAGAATTTTCATATTAAAGGGATCAAAGAACATTTTTTTTCGGAAAAGGGAACGGTAATGATGGATATCCGTTCCTACGAAAAAAATTTCGAAGTTAAGACCATAAACTCCATTAAACTTTTCTTAAAAAAAGAATACTCGGACGTTTCCGGGATAGAATATTCCAAAAATAAAATTTTGGATTTTCTAAAGTCGGATCCCGAATACAAGGACTTAATCCTCCTGGATTCCGCACAACTTAGGGAAATTTATCTATTCGAGATCAATAAAGTATTCAGAGTTTTGGATTCTCTTAAGGCAACCGCCATTCTGATCTCGGTCATTTCACTACTTTCCTCCTTGGTCCATACTTTATACGATAAGCGAAGGATCTTAGGCCTTCTGAAATATTTGGGAGCGTCTCAGGAGCAACTTGGTATCATTCTAAAAACGGAGTCGGTTTATCTTACAGGATTCGGTGCATTCTTCGGGATCCTCTCTTCTCTTATCATGTCTCCTATCATTTTGTACGTGGTAAATAAGAACGCATTTGGTTGGACTCTTACCTTCTCCTTTTTACCCGAAACCCCGGTCTTCATCCTAATTTTTGCGCCGATCCTGGGTTGGATTTCCGCAATCTATCCTCTACGGATATTGAGAAAAATGAGCTTCCAGCTCAGCCCGGAATGAGGAAAACTATCTTGATTCCCAGCTAGCCCGAAGTAAGTTATTCCTTCGATGGCTACTCAGCTGGAAATTGCCCTGGAACTTGCCGAAGAGATCAAAAAGATCAATCAGCAGGAGGACAATCGGATCCCTACTTCCGATTCTTTTTTGAAGGATATGATCGCATTCTTTTCCAGAGATATGCACGAAATCCGCCAAATCCTGGAAATGCTCCGAGAAGCTCGTTATATTTTTATCATTAAGATCGTTCTTCCGGAACAATCTAAAAATTCCAGGGACCAAGACCAGGGAGTGGACGCATATATCTACGCCGACCTAAACATTGTCACGGAGCTGAAAGGATTTGCGGAGAAAAAACTGGAGAAGGCATACGAGGCCACTTATTATAAAAGAAAATCTCCCTTCCAGATCACCAGAGAATTATTTCCTAAGATCAAAGAACATAATAATACTCCCTTGGGAAGGTTCATCAATATCGCAGTAATGTTGGAAGAATACCAAAGGGTTCTCACCGCTGCCCCCAACGATTATGACGATAATAGGCGCAGAAATTTATTGTCGGAGTTATTGGAAAGGAACGGGGCCCCTGTCACCGTAGCGAGAGATATTCCTGATTACGAAATAACTTCTTTGGGCGGGGGTAGCGGAAATTCCCCTTTGGGATTTAAAAGAGCGGCTGATGCAGTCGCATCTAACGAAGTCGCTTTTAATCCGAAAAGCCCTTGGTCCAGGCTTACTGCTAAATTTTCCGTTGAGTTTTTAGTTCGTATCCATTTGAGAAAGTACGAATTCGATACGGTACGCAAACTAATCTTAGGAGGAAAGTTAGTCAACTTCGACGATCTAAAATACGTTAGGGATAGTATCCAAACTATGGAAAACCATATACATCTGGATCCTATCTTACAAAATTTTACGGAAGAGATGACCGAGCTGAGAAGGCTTGCTCAAAAAAAAATGAATATCCTGAAAGGGATCACCAATTCGGGTTCTATCCAAAATTAATCCACTCGAAATATCGAGCTAGTAAAACGATCAGCAATACCACTAAGATAAAGATATATCTCCTTCTTGCGGAATATCCCGTGTCCATTCGATCTTTTGGAAAATAGATCAGGAACAAAAGTGCATTCGTTATGAACACGATAAATAACGCGTCCTGTTTTTCCTTCCAGTATCCGCTTCCGAAAGCGATTGCCGCACCGATCGAAGGCACAAAAGCAATGAGGGTTTTCCAGGTTAACACCTTCGAATCTTCTTCGAAAACTTTCGCCTTTTTGCCGGATTTTTTTTCTAACTCGCTTAAGAACTGATCCATATTCTCCAAATTTAAGATCGGGATATAGGTTCCTTGTTTGGAGATGAGAAGGATCCTTTCATAACCTCGAAATCTATCTTTTTCGATACTATCCAGATCGCGAAATTCGAATTCCATACATTGGCCTTTCGCGTTCCATTGTTTTAAGGAAGAAGAATCCAATTCCACCTTGGCGCCTTCCAATACTTTTAACTGTCTTCGATAATTTTTTAGAAGAAGCAGTATTAGTACACCGCTCAGGAGCAAATACATGGAAAGAAATGCGGATCTTTTATCCAATTCCACCTGAACGAAACTGACTCCGATAAATATTACGAAAACAGAAAGTACTAGTCCTGTTCGGATCAGTAATTTTTTCTTAAAAACGGGAGAATCGTATTGAAATACGGACATTATTCTAAACTTCCAAATTCCGATTTTTTAAACAAAGGGAAAACCTGGATCCCTTCTTCTTCGATCGCTTTTCTACCGCCTTCTTCCCTGTCTAAAATGCAAATACATGCTTTCACTTCCAATCCGGCATCTCTTAAACTTTTGATCGCCTGCAAGGTGGAACCTCCCGTTGTGATCACGTCGTCCACGACCACACAGGATTTGACCGCGTTTACGCCGCCTTCTACCAAATTTTTGGTGCCGTGATCCTTGGCTTGTTTTCTCACGATCAACGGGAACACGTTCTTGGAATGTTTACGGTATTCCAAAGCGATCCCGAAACAAATAGGATCCGCTCCCATAGTGAGACCTCCAAAGGCCTCTTCCCCGTCCAGACCGGATTCCGGGAGATGTTTTTCCACAATATACTTACAAAGTAATTCCAATCTTTGCGGATGAAGAGTGATTTCCTTACAATTAAAGTAATGCCTGGATTTTTTACCACTGGCCAGTGTGAAAGGTTCCTCTCGGAAACGATAGGCGTGGGTTTGAATGAGTTGAAACAATTCTTCCCTCAAAGCGGATCTCCCTCGGGCAATGCCCGGAATCCCATGATAGTAGAAACTCCTCAGGAAAAAACAGATTTTTGAGCCGCATTGGAGCCGAAGGGAAAAATTCTAAATTTCCGAATTTTTTCGCAACCTGGACCACCGATTCCGCTCTTATCAGAAAAACCAAGACGGGAAAAACCGACATGGAACAAACGAAAAAGAAATACGCGTTGAAGACCACAATCTTCTTATTTGCGACTCCGATCATCGGAGTTATCGGGACGGGTGCCTTATTATTTACCAGAGGCATTCCTTTAAACACATGGCTTGTGTATCTATTTATGACGGCAGCAACCGGGCTTGCAATCACCGGGGGATACCACCGTCTGTTTTCGCATAGAGCTTATAAAGCTTCTCTGCCGGTAAAACTTTTTTATATTCTTTTCGGAGCGGCTGCGTTCCAACAATCCGTGATCGAATGGAGTTCCGATCACAGGATACACCACAGATACGTAGACAAGGAAGAAGATCCTTATGCGATCACAAAAGGTTTCTGGTATGCTCATATTCTTTGGTTATTCGAGAATCGAGATCACAGAACCCCAGTTAACGTAAACGATCTTTACGAAGACAAATGGGTGAAATTCCAAGATGATCATTATTATCCGATCGCAATCTTTATGGGATTTCTTTTCCCCACTCTTCTTTGTGCTCTTTGGGGAGATGCATTAGGCGGACTGTTATTGGCGGGATCTTTAAGAATTGCGATCAACCACCACATGACATTCTTCATCAACTCCTTGGCTCACTACAAAGGTGCTCAACCTTTCTCCGACAAACATACTGCCAAGGACAATTGGATTATCGCTTTGTTCACTTTTGGAGAAGGATATCATAACTTCCACCATGAGTTCCAAGCCGATTACCGAAACGGTATTCGTTGGTACGATTACGATCCTACCAAATGGCTCATCGATACGTTCGCATTTTTCGGTTTGGCTAGCGATAGAAAGACTATCTCCGACGAACAGATCCTTCGCAAAAAGATGGTGATGGAAGAGAAGGCTTTACGTGAAAAACTGGAATCCAAGTCCGAAACCTTAAGCCAAGGATTCGAAGAAAGATTAGAGGCTCTGCGTAATTCCGTTCAGGAAACGCAAGCCAAACTTATCAATTTGAGATCCGTGAAAGAAGAAGTCGGCAAAAAGGCCGTAAAGGAAGCTAAGTCCGATTTCAAGGTGGCATTGAACACTTGGAAAAGATTCGTTTCCGGAGACCTAGCGCCGGTTTGATATTATTCCCAGTACCTGATCCATTGCCCTCCTTCGGGAGGGCTTTTTTCGTATTACGCTCCAATCAGCGAAGCACCATTACCCTTTTTTAATTTAGTAACTTGTGTTATTCGCCATGGTGCATCGCCGGATTTACGCTACGATCTCTGTCGCTTTACTAATTCATGTTCATTATCTTTCTTATCATTTTTTTTCTTTAGCAGCTTTGCGTGCAATACTTTATGTGCTCCGTGAACTCTGTGCGAAACTTGTTTGTACATTTTCGGTTCGCGCAGAGACACTAAGATCACAGAGGTTTTACATCCGCGGCAAGGATGCGAAGGGCGTAAGTCCGGTTTACCGGATGAGCGCGAATGCGCGAACCCGTAGCAGCCTGGTCCGAAGGAGCCGCCCAACGGAAAGAACTTTACGGAAGTGATCCAACCATTTGTAACTGATCTATTTTGTTAACCTTGTCTCGGGTTTGTGCAGTGTAGTGAAGAGAAAAAACTCTATTTGTGACATTCTATTTCTGCAGGTCAGAAATGATTTCCGCCCCCGTTAGGATCTCCTAATTGAGACACATCCACTTCTACTTTCAATTTATGTTTCCCGCCTCCGAATAAGATCCCTTTCAAAGGAGAAACATCGGAAAAATCCCGACCCACAGAAGTGTGAATATACTCGCCTGTGATCGCCTTTCCGTTTGTAGGATCAAAATCGAACCAACCTTCGCCAGGGCAATACACGGAGATCCAAGCATGGGTTGCATCACTTCCCCTCAACTTAGGTTTTCCCGGAGGAGGATACGTTTCTATGTAACCGGATACATATTTGCAAGGCAGACCCATAGAACGAAAAGCAGCTACGGAAAGATGAGTGAAGTCTTGGCAAACTCCTTCTTTTTTTTCTAAAACTTCGTCCAAAGGTGTATAAATATTCGTGCTGCCTGCCTTAAAATTAAAATCTTCTCTGAATCGTTTTACATATTCCAAAACGGCTTCCTGATAGGGACGGTCCATTGGCAGATATTTTTCCAAAAAATTCTTATAAGAAACATTGCGACTCACAAAGGAAGAATCTCCTACGAATTCCATTGCTTCCAGATCTTCCTTTTCGGTAACGGTTTTCAATTTTTGTAATATTTCAAAGGCTGAGATCCCGATACGATCTTTTTTCTTTTCCGGCTCGGAAGTAAAAACTTTCGCCTCAGCAGTTACGGATAAAATATTATGTGGAGTTTCCACAGCGAAAGAATATACGGTATTCCCGAAGTAATCCGTTCTGAATTCCGTATATTTAGGTTTAGGAAATATTTCTATCCGAAACTCTCTGCAAATCTGTCTCTCATTGGATGTAGGACAAAGATGCGCCAAATTTAAACAGTGAGAAACTTCCTTCTCATAAGTATAATGGGTAAGGTGTCGTACGGAATACTCAGCCATAAGGTCCTCCCAATCTGACTTGGTTTTCCACATATCGGAAGTATTTCGTAGCGACTGCGTCGGAGACCGATTTCAATTGCGTAAGGATATCTTCCAGCCATCTGCGAAGCCCTCCTACAGGATCCGCATACTCGAAAATACGTTTTGCATCCTCTTCACCGAATCTGACGAGAACATCCCTGAGTCTTTGGATCTCTTCGGAAATTTCTTCGTCCTTTCCAGAAGAGGAGAATAATGTATTCTCTCTCAATCTTTCCAATTGGAATGCAAGCGAACGCGGATTACTTTCGTCGAAGATCAGAATATCCACGACCGATTCCGCTTCTATTCTATACTTATAACGTCTTCTATAAGTGATCCGTATATCGTTCACATTCAAAAGACTTTCGAACATACTTTTATTATACAAGGAAGCTCTTTCCATCGTAGAAAGTATAAGTCTAACTAAGAACTGTGCTCTCTCCAATCTTTTTCCCATATCCAGAAAGAAGTATCCAGTTTCACGACTCATACTTTCATTCGCAAGTCCGGAAAGAGAAGCGAACAGATTCACAAGTTTTTGCAGGTATTCCAATACTTCATCGTAACTCGAATTTCCGGGAGCTTCGGATTCCAACCTGGAGATCAAATAACGTGTATCGTCTGAGATCCTGTCCCGGACCGCCTTAGTGGTTCCGACAAAAAAGTTCAGATCGTGGCGGATACTTCCGGAAGCATAAGGAGAAGTCGCCAATTGGAATATTTTCTCCCGAATAGTATCCAAAGAATCCAATCCGTTTGTTTCGAAAAATCCAAGACTATATCCCGAAAGTTGGTCCAGAATACCGAGCAACATGGAGAACTGTTCCTTCTCATAGGATTCTTCCGCTTCCAGAATCTTGTGTACCGTTTCTCTTAGGAGCCTCGTCATATTTTCCGCACGTTCCGCATAACGTCCCATCCAGAACATATTGTCTGCGACCCTGCTCGGTATACCGGAACCTTTTCTTTTGATCGGTATTCTTCCGATCTGTCCGGGAAGAAGACTGAATTCCTTCTTCTCTTCGGATGCTAAGATCCAAAGATCTTTGGAAATGGCTCCTCTTTGGTTAGTGATGATCAGTTCGTCCGCTTTGGGAGAGACTCTCACAAGTCCTCCGGGCATAGAAGTGTATCCGTTCTCGGAAAGACAGGTAAAAGTCCTCAAAACAGACTTACCTATCAGAAGTTCCTCGGAATCTCCTGAAAAAATTGGGCAAGTGGAACCGGCGAGTATTTCCTGGGCCACATAACGTTCCGGCCTTGCTTCCACCCTGGCCCTCAATTCCGACATTTCTTTTTCCTTAAGTGTGGAAAGGAAAGCGGAAGAATCCAAAGGAGAACGGATCGCCGGTTTGATCGTATACTTATGAGGATTGGAGAATACTTCATTCCGGGAATTTTCATCCCCCATCCAAAGAGTAGAAACATTCGGAAGGATTAGATCTTCTCCCAAATAAAATTTACATAAGTTTGGAAGATATGCGTGGATGGCCCGATTCTCCAGAAACCCGGAACCGATAGGATTGGCAACCATGACATTCCCCGCTCGAACCGCACCCAAAATACCGGGAACTCCCAAAAGAGAATCTCCCTTTAATTCTAGGGGATCCATGTACCAGTCATCCACCCGACGAAAGATCACATCCACCTGCTGCAGACCTTCTATCGTTTTCAAAAATACCTTATTGTCCCTTACTGTCAGGTCCTCGGCTTGGGCCAAAATATAACCGAGATAACCGGCAAGATATGCATGTTCGAAATAGGTTTCGTTCCCGGGGCCTGGCGTTAGAAGAATGGTAAGCGGTTCCCGATCTCGATTCGGAGAAAATGAATTTAAAGTTTTTCTTAATGCTCTGAAATATAAAGCGACTCTATGTACTTGAGAATCGCGATATAAAGAAGGAAAAATACGGGAAAGAACGATCCTATTTTCCAAAGCGTATCCCGAACCGGAAGGAGCCTGGACTCGATCTCCTATCACATAAAAATTCCCTTGGTTGTCCCTACTGATATCCGTTGCCAAAAATGCCAAACGGAAATTGGTAAAATCATAAACCGGAGCGCATGCTCTTAAAAAACCTCCGGATTGGAACAAAACCTCATGAGGAATTTTTTTTTCGTATAAGGATCTTTTAGGACCGTAGACATCCTTTAGAATTTCATTAAGTAGTTCGGATCTTTGGGCAAGACCTCTTTCGATACCATCCCATTCTTTGCTATCCATGAGAAGAGGAAAAAGATCCAATCCCCAGACCCTTTCTCTCTCGTCCCCGTAAACATTATACGTTACTCCGCTTTCCTTCAGGATACGAAGGCTATCTTCTTTGCGTCTCCTTAATTCGGCTCCGCCCAAATGATTCAGACTGCGAATTAAGAATTCGTATTTTTCCCTGGACTTGCCGTCGGGGAGGCATAGCTCGTCATAGACTCCAGGAGCAGGTGTATATCCGGAAAGAAGATTTGCTGCTTGGGAAGTTCTCTGATTCATCTTCCGAGAGACATTTTCACCCCCCGTCGGATTTTAATCCAGCTTTAAAGTAGCTCCGATATTGATTTGTCTATATGGCCCTTGTTGGATCCCCACAGGAAGTCTTCCGGAAATATACACTCGATCTTCTAAATTTTTTCCGTTTACGAAAACGGACCATCTTCCTCCGGGAGCTTCGTATCCGAAATCAGCATTCCAAATCCCGTATGCCGGAACCACCCCTTGGCTCCCGTCCGTACTTTGGTTTTTCGTATTCTGGAGATCGGAATATTGTTTATCAAAATATTGGTATTCCACTCTTGCGTAAAATCCGGAAGGGTTTTTGACTCCGATTGCTCCTATAAAAACATTCATAGGAACGTATGGCAGATAATTCCCGTTCGTGTTCACCTTGATCAAATTTCCTGTCGAATTGATCTCATACAGCGGTTGGTTAGTGATACTCACAGTACCATCCGCATTCTGCACTGTTCCTACAGGAACGTAAGTGGTTGAGATTGCCTTCGTATAAGAATAAGTAAATTCAAGAGGAATTTCCCATCTCGACTCGGCGAATTTCCCGAAGTCAAAAACGAAGTTACTTTCCACACCCCTGTTTACGGATCTCCCCGCATTAACCGGGACGGCCCCGAGTCCGGAGCCCGCTTCATTCGTATTTACGATTTGATTCGAAAAATATAATGCATACGTGCTGATCTGAGTATAGAAGTAACGGGTGATGTTTCCCCTAAAACCTGTTTCGTAGTTATTGGATCTTTCGGCACTGAGTTTATAACCTAAACCTAATGCGGGGTTTTGTACCGTAGAGAATGTAGGCGGAGAAAACGCTGTGTGAGCTCCCGCAAACCAAATAAATCTCTCCGTAATATCGAATGTGAGACCGATTCCGGGAAGAACCACCTTTGTATAAGTCTCGTTTGCATCATTCACTAAAATGGATTGGCCCACAGTATTCGCATATCCCTTGGTCACATCATCCGCAGTTGCAAGTCTCCGATGAGTATATACACCTTGGAAGATATGTTCGTAACGAACTCCGGGGATCACCTTGAACTTGTCGGTGACCTTAATAGAATCTTGTACATACAAAGCATAAGCTCTTGCATTCCGATTTTGCCTTTGTGTGGTAAGCCCTTTTGTAAGAGTAGGATAAGGAAATACGTTATTTGCAGCATTTACGGATTCGTAATGCATTCTCGCACCGAAAGCGATCTCATGGTCCAAACCGAACGTATTAAATTTACCTTCTATTTTAGTCTCCAGACCTCCCGTCTTAAAGAAAGAATGTCTATTCGGAGTGGAATTTAACATGTAAATCACGTCTCCAGGCTGGTTCCCAATAATATCGGGCGCATACACACCGAACGCATTCTCGGGTGGTCTTGCAGGAAAACCGAATTCGGTCATATTATTATAAGAATAGGATTGCTGACGAAACAAGAAACCCACATTGCTCCAATAGGCTCTTGTGATCATTTTCCAATTTTCATTAAACGTATGATCGTGACCGATAACCGCAGCTTGCCTTTCGATCGACTTTTGGTCGTAACGAGCGGGATTGATCCTAGGGTTTTTCCAATACAATCCTTGGGTCAGTCCCAAATAAGTGGATTGCGCCTCTTGGTGATAGGATTGGTATTTTAGAAAAATGGAATCCTTCTCTCCTAACTTCTGGATCAACTTCAAGTTCAGATCGTTTACTTTAAAACCTTGGTAATCCCGAAAACCGTTCCCTTGATTACGCATATACGAAATATCGTAACCTGTATTCGTAGTTTGGTTGGTCCCACCGTACTGCAAAAGACTAGACGCATAACCGTTTGTTCCGCCGATCACTTTGGCACTAAACGTAGGTTTTTCCGGAGGTTTACGGGTCACATAATTGACGATACCGCCTAAAGTGGTCGGTCCAAAAAGAATAGAGCCGGAACCTTTCACAACTTCTACTCTTTCCATTCGATCAATATGAGGAACAAAATAACTTTCAGGTTGCCCATAAGGACTTAATGAAGTAAATACTCCGTCCTCTAAGATGAGAGTTTTTCTAGATTCTTCGTTACTCACTCCCCTGAACGCGATATTCGGAGTAAGACCCGCTGCATCTTGGTAGCGGATGGTGGCGCCCGGAACCCTGCGTAGGGCTTCCATTGAATCGACCGGATTTGTTTCTTTTAATATCTTTTTACCGATCACATTCGCAGAACCCGGGATTTTTTTGATATCATCGTCCTTCGAACCGATCACATTGATCTGACCGCTTTCCAAAAATCTCCTTTTTTTTTCCGCAAGAGTCTCCTCTTGTTTGGATGTTTCTTTTTTGGGACCATCCTCTTTTTCGAGCTCCGAAGTGTAAGGTCCGTTCGTTCCGGCATTTCCGCTCGGCTGGGAGAAAAGGAGAGAATTAGAAAAAATGAAAATACATAAAATAAGAAAAGAACGGAATCGTTTTATTAACATTAATCTCCGTCCCCTCCTGGTCCACCGGAAACCGGACTCGAGCCTGTTAATGCGGCTAATTCAGTATTCAAAATTATTAATAGTTCATCTAATTCTTTGATACAGGCTTTGATCGCGATAAAATTCGCGGTATTAGAACTTCCCCAAGCGCCGGATGGATCGGAAGGAGAGAGGGAAGGAGTTATATCCCCCAGATGTTCTTCTAATTCAGCGATCTCTTCCTTAATTTCCTCATCCAATTTAGGACTATAGAACTTTACATAATCTCCAAGTCCCGCACCCGTTCCGTTCCCAGTATAGATCGCTTTAAAAATGCTTAAATTATCTATCAAATTCTGGAAAGATTGCCCCGAAAATCTGGACTCTGCCCGATCCGGCTTGGAAGAAGAACCGTTTCCTCCGCCGGAAAGTCCGGCAGGAATTTCCAGTTTTCCATCTTTCATAGTTGTAAGAAGTTGGACTGCTCCTGCAAAAACAGCGTCTAACGCAGCTCCCGAACTGGGAAAGGCGCTGGAAGTTCCGCTACCTGCAGTCGCAAGCTGTGTTCCAAGGGGATTGGAACCGTTCTCGTCCCAGGCAGCCGTCACATTCTGTACATGCCCGCTATATTCTAAAACTAAGGCTTGCAGAAGAAAGGCTCTAGGATACGGATATGGATTAACATCAGGAAAATCCGCGCAAGTCGGAGCAGTTCCTCTGTTCGGCGCGGGCCTGCTAAAAAGAAGATATTCGATCGCGCTAATGCCCTTCTCAAGGTTTTTCATTTGCCCTATAGTTAGTTGAGCATCCGAAAGATCCCCAACTGTAAATGAATCTAATTGATCTAAGCCTGAGGTTAAATCGACAGTACTAATGCTACTAGGTGGAGACAAGGTTAGATAATTGATCAGGAAAGGATCCATCCTGGAAAAATACGCTAGAGTAGTTCCGAAGCGGAACGGTTCCACTTTTTTCAGATCGGATTTATGTGCGATCCAAGCAGCCTGCACTACGCTCAGATTTCCACTCGAACAAGAAGTCAAAGCAAACGTGTTAGTTGCATTTACAAGCGCCAATCTACTCGCTTCTAAATTCACAAAAAGTGGAGGAATGATATTATTTCCTAAATTCTGCAAAAGAGATCTAGGATCGAATGAATTGAACATCTGATAGAAATATCCATTCGTATTCGCTGCAGTGGATGCGGAGTTTTTATGAGAACAAGAAATAAGAATAGAAAGTACCGAGATACTTAGAAAGATCCATAGCCTAAGGATCAGATTTTTCGTCCGGAAAAACCTGCCGAATTGTTCGCTTTTACTAGAATTTTGTCGCATAGTCCCCTCGAAACTGGGCTCTTTGTCTTGAGAATCAGAATTAATTCCCCAGGACTGGCGGCAACTGTTTTTGAGATTTGTTCTCACAAACCGGAATTGATATATCTTATCTTATTCGATCCAACGAAGATCCATTGTATACCCGTTCGTATTCTTCAGTCGTTTCGGTGCAGAACCATCTAAAGCAGAATGACCATCCGCTAAAAATCTGGAGATCCTACGCGACTCCGCTTCATACGAATTCACCGGGAACGTATCGTAAGCTCTTCCGCCCGGATGAGAAACATAATAACGACAACCGCCTAAAGGTCGAGAAGACCAGGTATCCCAAACGTCAAACACCAAAGGAGTATGAACGGGAAGATTCGGATGCAAAGTGAATATGGGATTCCATGCTTTGAAACGAATTCCGGAAACTCCTTCTCCCTTTCTGCCTGTCCCTTTTAGGGGGACCTCGTAACCGTTACAACTGAGAAGATAACGATCACTCCAACCTTCCACCTTTACTTGTAATCTTTCTAATGCCGAGTCCACGGAACGAGAAGTCCCAAAAGAAGAAGATTCTTCTCCTAAAACATTCCAAGGTTCCAATGCCATCCTAAGTTCCAAAAATACCTCTTCTCTTTGGGTTTTACCATACACGGGAAAACGGAATTCGAAAAAAGGAAGGAACTCCTCTTCTTGGAATCTAAATCCATGCTCTTTTAAATCTCTCAAAACGTCCTTAAAATCGTTCCAAACAAAATGAGGAAGGAGAAAACGATCATGTAGTTCCGTTCCCCAGTGAATAGGGGATTGCACATAAGGTTTTTCCCAAAATCTACAGAGTAAGGATAAAACCAGGAGTTGTTGCACAACGCTCATCTTGTAATGAGGAGGCATCTCGAATCCCCGTAACTCCACAAGGCCCAATCGCGGCCCCGAAGGTGGATACAATTTATCGATTGAGATCTCTGCTCTATGAGTATTCCCGGTTAGATCCACAAGCAAATTCCGGAAAAGCCGGTCCACCAGCCAAGGCTTCGGTTCTTTAAATTTATCTAATTGAGAAGAAGCTAATTCATATTCGTATAATATTTCGTCCCTACCCTCGTCCAATCGTGGAGCCTGGGATGTAGGACCGATAAACAATCCTGAAAAAAGATAAGAAAGAGAAGGATGATGCTGCCAATAGCTCACCAAACTGCGAAGAAGGTCCGGTCTTCGGAGAAAAGGGCTGTCTTCCGGGGACATAGCGCCCACTGTGATATGATTGCCTCCCCCCGTTCCGGTATGTCTTCCATCGACCAGGAATTTTTCCGCGCTTAAACCTACTTCCTTCGCTTCTTCATATAAGATGCGAGTCTTTTCTTCCAGCTCCTGGAAATTAGAAGAAGGATGTAAATTCACTTCCAAAACACCCGGATCCGGCGTTATCCGAAACAGGCACAACCTTGCATCCGAAGGAGGTTCATAACCTTCCAAGACGATCTGAACCCCGGCCTTTTCGGAAGCGAATTCCAAGGAAGAGATCAGATCCAACCAAGGTTCTAAACCTTCCACTGGAGGTAGAAATACATGAATAGAACCAAGTCTCGGTTCTATCACCAATGTCGTTCTGATAGGAAGATCTTTACCTTTCGGAAAAAATTTAGGTTCTTTAGAAGATCTTTTTGGTCCAATGGAATCCAGATCCTTGCGGGAGCGTAATTTTTTACCCTTGGATAGATCCGTAAGAACGGCACTCGGCCTGAAATTTTCCGAGATGGAAGAAAACGGCAGTCTAAAACCCGCAGGGCTGTCTCCAGGGATCAGATACAATCTTTCTCTTTTGTATTCCCATTCGGAACTTTCCCATTCCGATTTTGCATAATTAAATTGTAATGGAATAGCGATCGCTTTTTTCAGCTTGAAGTCTCTATCCACCAAGGAAAGGACCTTTTTTCTTTCCAAAGCCTCGAAAGAAAAATCCTCCGAATTAAAATCCTCTCCTTTCGGGTCCTTCCATTCGGGAAGTTGGCCTTCCTTCCATAAATAATAAAAACCATCCTCGAATAAAGGAACTATATGTTTGGGAGAAACTCCCAAAGTTTTACAGATTTCTTCCCCTAGTTTTTCGGATGATCTTAAGTCCTTGTCTAAATCCTGTTTTTCTTTCTCGGAGGAAGAAGATAGTAATCCTTGATTTTTCCATAAAGCCTCCCCGTCCTTTCTCCAAAAAACGTTCATTGACCAACGAGGAAGAGGCTCTCCAGGATACCATTTCCCTTGGGTAACCTGGACCAAAGAACCGGGCGAAAATTTTTTACGAAGCCTGGAAAGAAGTGTTTCACCTAACTCTAGTTTTTCTTTTCCGATAGCAAGAGTATTCCATTGAGGATCCTGTCTGGAAGTGTCGGAAATAAAAGTGGGTTCCCCACCGATAGAGATACGAATATCATTTTTTTTGCATCTAGCATCCAGATCCTTCCCTAATTTTAACATTCTTTCCCAAGTAGGATCCGTATACGGTTTAGTAACCCTAGGAGATTCCTGGAACCGTTTAACTTCCATCCTGAATCCGAACTTGGACTCCGCAGGATCGGAATATCCGAATACGGGAGATGCACTTCCCGGTTCCGGAACGGCGGCCAAAGGAATATGACCTTCTCCCGCAAATAGACCGGAAGTTGGGTCCAGCCCCACCCAGCCGGCCCCCGGTAGGAACACCTCTGCCCATGCATGAAGGTCGGTAAAATCTTCCTTAGCACCAGAAGGTCCATGGATCGAAACTTCATCCGGTTTCAGCTGGATCAGATAACCGGAAACGAATCTAGACGCCAGACCGATATGTCTTAGAATCTGGACCAATAAAAATGCGGAGTCCCTACAAGAACCGGATCTTCTCTCCAAGGTTTCCGTGCAAGTCTGCACACCGGGTTCCATTCTGATCACATAAGAAACATCCTGATATACTCTTTGGTTGAGACCCACCAAAAAGTCCACGGTGCGCTTTGGTCTTAGAATTCCGTCTTTTCTTAAACTTGAAATATAATTGGCGAGTGCATTACTTCCATCCGTAGCGCTCAAGTAAGGAAGAAGTTCCTTTCTCAATGCATCCGAATAAATAAACGGAGTCTCTTCTGCGTCAGGTTCCAGGAAAAAATCAAACGGATTGATGACTTGGATCTCCGCAACTAGATCCACGAGTATTTTTAATTTTTCAGTCTTTTTCGGAAATACCAATCTTGCTTGGTAATTTCCGAAAGGATCCTGCTGCCAGTTCAAAAATTGTTCGGAAGGTTCTACCGAAAGAGAATAAGAAACGATCCTGGTCCTAGAGTGAGGAGCCGGCCTCAATCGAATGATATGAGGAGATAACGCGACAGGCCTATCGTATTCGTAAGAAGTTTCATGGGTGAGAGAGACTAATAAGGACATGATCAATTCCTAAAATAGGTCTCGTCCAATTGTGCCGCAATACCGTTCAATCTCACTTGCAATTGGTCTAAATATTCATGCATCCCGGACGAAAAAATTTCGTCGATGGAGGCGTAGTTCATCTCGGAAAGAAGAACTCCTACCCTTTTCTCCGCCTCGTCGGCGTAACTGTCCCTTTCGGTGCCGCTTAAAATTTTAAGACTGTCGAACGTTTTGGAAAGACAGAACCGGATCGCTCTCGGGAAAATTTTATCCAAGATCAAAAACTCCGCTATATTTTTGGGTGTGATCCTAGTGTAAATACGATTGAACATCTCATGAGCGCTCGCTGATTTCAAAAGAGAAAGCCACTGGATCAGATCCAAGGTGGATCCGACTTCTTCCCTAGAAGGAAGAAGAATAAAATATTTCATATCCAGGATACGAGTAGTTTTATCCGCCCTTTCCAACAATCTTCCGAGTAAAGCGAAATGCCAAACCTCGTCGTGAGAGATTGTAGCTTCTTGGCAACCATAGAATAATAAACATTGGTTTCGGATCGCCTTAAAAAATTCCGCAATTCCGGGCATATCGGATTCTTCAAATTTTCTTTTGGATTTGATGGTAAGATAAAATTCGTTGATCACTTCCCACATCGGAGTGGAAATATTTTCCCGGACGGTCCTTGCGTTCTCTCTGGCACGGATCAAACAATTCATGATCGAGTTCGGATTTTCTATATCCAAACTCATGAAGTGGATCACATTTTCTTTACTTGGAATATTATACTTTCTAGAAAATAATTCATTGTCTCCGGTGGTATACACCAAAGGCATCCATTGCCTATTGGAGTCCTCGTTTAGATCCAAGGAAAGTTGAAAATTCACATCCAAAAAACGTGAATAATTCTCAGCCCTCTCCATATAACGATTCATCCAGTATACGGATTCAGCGACTCGGCTTAGCATTAGGAAACCTCTCTAGTTTTGTGATGTTTTTTCGGTTCCGCTTGGGTTATCCCCTTATTGCCAGTTCTTGATCTTTTTTTGATATTAACCCATCACCCAAGTATCTTTCGAGCCGCCACCTTGGGAAGAATTCACAACCAAGGAACCTCTTCGCAATGCAACCCTTGTCAATCCGCCCGGCATCACATAGATCTCTTCTCCATATAAGATAAAAGGTCTTAGATCCACATGTCTTCCTTCCAACTTATCTTCGATCAATGTCGGGATCCTGGACAAACTCAAAACCGGCTGAGCGATATAATTTCGAGGGTCGGCTTTAACTTTTGCCACAAATTCCTCTTTTTCCGATTCGCTGGCTACCGGGCCGATGATCATTCCGTATCCGCCTGCTCCGTTAGCCGCCTTCACGACAAGATTTCCGATATTCTCGCAAACATATTTCAGGTCCTTCTCTCTAGAACATAAATACGTAGGAACGTTAGGAATAATAGGTTCTTCTCCAAGATAATACTTAATAAAATCAGGAACATAGGAATAGATTACCTTATCGTCGGCGACTCCCGTGCCGGGAGCGTTGGCAAGCGCCACATTTCCTTTTTTAAACACTTCGAATATACCGGGAACGCCCAAGAGAGAATCCTTACGGAAAGTTTTAGGATCCATAAATGTATCGTCTATTCTTCTGTATAGAACATCCACTTGTCTCAAACCTTTAGTGGTCCTCATATACAATTTATCATCTCTTACCGTGAGATCCGTACCTTCCACCAAAGGAACTCCCATACGAGACGCAAGAAAACTATGTTCGTAATAGGCGGAATTATATATTCCCGGAGTGAGGACCCCAATATTCGGATTCGATTTGTCGGAAAGATTTTCCAACATCCCGCGAAGTCGGATGGGATAATCGTAGATCGGCCTTACCGAAAGACTCGCAAAAAGTTCCGGGAAGGTCTTTTTCATTACTTCACGATTTTCTAATACATAAGAAACACCGGAGGGACAACGTAAATTATCCTCAAGGACTAACATCTGCCCATCCCCGTCTCTCACAAGATCGGTTCCGGTAATATGGATCCAAATTCCTTTCGGAGGTTTGATTCCTTTACATTCTTTTAAATAACCGGAACTGCTATAAACGATCTCGGCAGGGATCACTCCATCCTTTATGATCTTCTCGTCTCCATATATATCTTGGATGAAAAGATTTAAGGCGCGGATCCTTTGTTTGAGACCTTCTTCCATTTTTTTCCATTCGAAAGAAGTTACGATCCGAGGAATGATGTCGAAAGGCATAATCCTTTCTTCCTCTTCCTCGTCTCCATAAACATTAAAGGTGATGCCTAAGGAAAGAAGCGCCTTCTCTGCGGAAGCTTTTCGCTTCAATAATTCCTTATCATCCATGCCTTCGATCCTGGATTTTAAGATATGATAACTCTGTCGGATCCCTCCCTCTTCAGAGAACATTTCGTCGTAAAAGGAATCCGTTTGGTAATTAGTCAGGAGCATAGAATTCTCCCCCCATCTTTCTGAAGGAGACTAATTTTGCCCCTAATAAACAAGCAGAAATTAAATTAATCGCTTATTTTTTATACTGATTATTTATCAATGCCTAATTACTAAACATTTTAATAAAATAATAATCCAAGTGTTCTGAAAGAAATCCAATTTTGATCCGAAAATCCAATAAATCAGCCATAGCAAATGTGGAGTGGTTTTCGGGATTATCCCGACACGCGAGTATTGCCTAGTCACCTAACCCCGGACACCTTTTAAGCTCCAAAAGAGGTAAAGATATACATGAGCAGAAAAGGAAAATTGCAAAAAAAGTAGAATGATTTTTCGATTTATTATCACTTGACGAAAGTAGTCATAGTAGTCACAATTTATTCATGATATCAGTTGGAATCCGAGAACTAAAGTCCCACCTTAGCCAATATATTGAACTAGTTAAAAATGGAGAAAATGTTCTGATTACTGAACACAACAAAGTTGTAGCTGAACTAAAATTCCCTGAAAAAGAAAATTCCAACAATAAGATACAAGAAGTATTAAATAAACTTACTTCTGAAGGAAAATTAATTCCAGCAAAACGTAAATCTACGCTAATCAATAAATTAACTAAACTGAAATCGAATGAAAAAAAACAAGTAGATTGGTGGGCTATCTACCAAGAATCAAAGGAAGATAAATTTTAATTTAGTATGGTCTACTATATTGAAACTAGTATTATTCTTTCTATAATCTTAGGTGACCATTTTCATGATAAAGCCGTAAAAATATGGAATGCTCCTAGTGAAAAAGTAAGTTCAATTTTAACTCTAATTGAAGCTACTATCGTACTCAGACGATTTTTTAAAAATCAAAAGAAATTTCTTTCATCACAATGGCTCTCTAAACATGAAAAACAACTCAAAGGACTACTTTCCGAATGCTATTTAATGAAAATTGATGAGAGTATTCAATCCATTCTAGAATTAAAGAAAGAAATTGCCGATTGTAGATCTTTAGATGGTATTCATGTCGCTACTGCAATCTTTCTAAGAGATGCTATGCATTCTTCAAATTTTGTATTTCATAGTTTTGATAATAGAGTAAACGAAGTTGCTGGAAAATTCGGTTTAAAACCGCACATCGTCTAACTAGGAGTTAGGTGACTACCGTATATACTCACTATGGCCCATCGTAAGTGATGGCGGAGCCTAAATGCGGTCTGGGTCGAGGGCAAGCTGACCTCCAGTGATGTGTATAGATAATACAATGGCAAAATTTTACAGGGTTTGTTGAGACATTCACGCATCGACCAGAATCAAGGTCAACGGGGCAGCAACTAAGCACTCCGAAATGACTAGCAAGACGGAAACCTTACACGCGTTCTCAGCCCCCCTACTTCTTCTTCTCCAACTCTGCTGCAATCATACATTCTTTCGGGATCCATTCCTTCTCGACTTGTTTTTCACGAACATAACCGACGACATGCCCGGTGCTGGCCGCTACTGCGAGAATGGAATACGTATATAAAAGTGCATAAGGAGAACTTGGAATTAGATCGGATACACCGCCCCCCACGTAAGATCCGTAAGCCGGATACAATGTGCGATATGCGGTCATTTCTTCGGTTTTATCACAACGATATCTGAAATATCGGATTGCATCATCCGACGCTCTCGCTTCCGGGTAGAAGGCTCCCAGGATCGGGACGGCATAACCTAATGCGTATAAAGAACGATATTCTCTTTGGGCAAAATCTTTTGAGTGACCGCCTTCGTGTATCACTACGGCAGGAATATCCGAATAGATATGAATCGTATTAGAGTACGGATTATAATGGTCGCCGCCAAAAATACGACCGACCAAAAGTACGTCATTCACTAAGTAAGCGAACACACCTATGGTCCATTTTAAAAGTGGATTTACAGATTTAGAATGCCAAAGCCTCCTTAAATCGTCCCAAGGAGCGTATTGATTAAAACGTATCTTAACATCTTTCAGGTTATTATCGCGGATATAATCCATCAGATATTTTTTCGTTTCAAAAGATATCTTGTGATTCTGGATCCTTCGATCCCAGATCATGAGTTTTCCGAGTAAACTTTCGATCCAAATCCAACTTCCTATAAAATCTAATACTGAATAGGGTTCTCCTTCTTCAAATTGCGGATCCTTTTCATCAAAATACAGTTGGTCATTCGGATCGTACGGTTGAGCGACGGTGTATCTTTTTTCGGTGGAATAATAGCAGGATTGAAAAACCGAACAGAGAAGTAAGAATATTAGAATTTTCCGTTTCATCTTACTTAATCCCTTTTTTATTCGGAGAATGTTTTTTGATCTCATCCAGAAAATCCAGAAGGGCCACTCTTCCCATTTGGTTGAGTTGATCCTCTCTGCTCCCTCGATGCCCTATGTATGGAAGGTGGATGATCCATCCAAGGAGGATCGGAATGGTTGCAAGTGTGGCCATACAATCCGTAACTCTGGATTCTATCCCATCCTTATATTGGTAATGCCATGTTTTTCCGGAAGAAACGATTTCCGCTTCCATCTCGACATTCACTTGGTTGTAACTGCAATGATCTACCGATTCTAATCTGAACTTTTGAATGACAATCTTATGTTTTCCCGGATATTCTTCCTTATGGTCGTTCAACTCTTTTCGGATCAGTTTCGAGATCGGTCCGTACACATTGGCGTAATCTTTTCCCCGACCGGTCCAAGAAGTGAACCCATCTTCGAAATATACGAAACGATCGGCATCCTCGCTCGGGAATTCCACCTCGAAATCCGGATCTTTGGAATCGTAATCAGGTGCGCCGGATTTCACCTCCATCCAATGTTCTTGGATCTCATGAGCTCCGGAAAGCGTTTTAGGAATATGCACCTTGATGGAAACACAAGTGCAAAGAAATATTAGAAAAAAAGATAATACAAACCTAAGAAAATAAGACATGGTTTATAGCTTTGTAATCTAAAAGTATGGAGAAGAATGTAAAGAATAAATTCCAAACCGAAAGAAAGGGACCTCCGTTCAATTAGAAATATCTTTCCATTTTGACCCGGGAATTTCCAAAACGAATTCGGAACCGAATGCAAGACTCGGGGTCTTAAATCCTTTTCCCCCTTTTCCGGAAAGAACCTTGGAAACCGCTGCTAGAGATGATTCCACTGTGAATTCGTAACCTTCTTTACATTCCAAAACTTTGGTGGATTTTTTTCCATCTTCGGATCGAACTTCTCCCCAGACAGTCGTTTTGACCAGGGTCCTTGTCCTTTCTCCAGGGCCTTTGATCGTTTTTCCTACCAAGGCCTGGACTCCCCTTAATACGAAAGGAATTTTTAATAAAGAAATAATCGGTTTAAAATAGCGTAACGCATTCACTTGACCGGAAGGAATATCCGTGTACACATCAATATTCGGGATACCTGTAGAAATATACGCCGTAAATACATCTCCCCAAGGGATCCCGTACACTTTATAGGTTTTCCCGCCTGCGGTTACTTCTCTAGTTCTACTCAGATGAGGAACTCCAACCATTTTTCCGTCCTTTCTGATCTTGGAACCGTAAGGCAATTGTGCGAGTGCACTTTTCATTGTGCCCGGAGAAACCTCGCTTAAGCCCACAAATGCAAGTTCCAAATACTTAGGTTTTGAAAGTGATTTTTTTAGAGAAGCAGCCAGACAATCGGTAGGAACAATATCAAAACCTACACCGGGTAAAAGAAGAACTCCTGCTTTCTCTGCTTCTTCCCCTAAGGTTTGCAGAGATTCGTAAACGGGAATTTCTCCGGTAATATCCAAATAATGGACTTTTTTCGAAATACATGCCTTTGCCATCGGAACGGAAGTTTGGACGAAGGGCCCCGCACAATGTAGAACCAGTTGGAATCCTTGGATATTGGAGCCGATCTCGTTCGGATCATTTAAATCGAAAATTCTATATTCTAAACGCAGTTCGTTTGCCAGCTCTTCTATTTTGTTTCGGTTTCTTCCAGCAAGTACAGGTTTTAAACCTCGGGACACCGCTCTTCTTGCGATCAGTTCTCCTGTGTAACCGTTCGCTCCATAAATCATCCACTTTGATTTTACCATACGGTAGGAACTAAGACATCGTTCCAAATTACGTCAACCTGCATACCTTGAACGAGTTAGTTTTTTTCACACAATTGATAGGTAAAAAATTTCCGTTTTGGAGTCCGTTTTAGTTTTGGATTGACCTTGTTACGGAACGAAGAATGATAGAGGCTACCGGCTTGTATTATGGAAAAAATAAATCTTATCACAATCGCAATTCCGTTTTTCTTTTTGCTGATCGGGTTAGAGCTCGCATTCTCCTGGTATCATAAAAGAAAACTGTATCGTCTGAACGATTCTATCAACGATCTTAGCGCTGGGATCGCTAGCCAAATTTTCGGGATCATTTTTAAGACGTTCACATTTTTCGCATATCTTTGGGTTTATGAAAATTGGAGAATATTCAATCTTCCTTCTTGGCCAAGCGAACCAGTTTCTTGGATGCCTTCTTCCGAAGTGCTGGGTCTTTCCGCTTCTACTTGGGCTTGGACAATCGTTATAGCAGTTTGGATTAGCTGCTTCGTTCTTTACGATATGGCATATTATTGGCTGCACCGATTGAGTCATGAGGTCAATTTCCTTTGGGCCGGACATGTGGTTCACCACCAAAGCGAAGAATACAATCTGACGGTGGCATTACGTCAGGCAAGCTTTCACGGATTATTTACCTGGATCTTCTATATTCCTCTAGCGATCATAGGATTTTCTCCGATTGTGATGGTCCTGAACGGACAATTAAATTTGATCTATCAATTCTGGATCCACACAAAGGCGATCGATAAATTCCCGAAATGGTTCGAAGCGGTATTCAATACACCTTCCCATCATAGGGTCCATCATGGTATCAATCCTAAGTATATCGACAGGAACCATGGCGGGACATTGATCGTTTTTGATAAATGGTTCGGGACATTCCAAGCAGAAGAAGAAACTCCCGTTTACGGAACCGTCAAACCTCTTCGCAGTTTCAATCCATTATGGGCGAATGTTCATTATTGGGTAGAAATGTGGGAGCAGGCAAAACAAAGCCGTCGTTGGTCCGATAAGATCAAAACATTCTTAGCAGTGCCAGGATGGAGACCTCAGGATCTAGGAGGGCAATATCCTATCCCTGAAGTGAACGAAAAAACATTCAAAAAATATGATGTATCCGTTTCCAAAGGTTTAACGGTATACGCGGTGACTTGGTTCGTTCTCACATTAGTCGGGACATTCTCCATGCTCGTAAAAGTGAATTCCATTCCGACAGGTTTATTATATCTGATCTTCTTCTTCAGTTTATTCTCCTTAACGACTGTAGGAGGGATCTTAGATCTAAAACGTTGGACCCTGTATCTGGAACCGGTCCGGATCACACTTTTAGTAGGAACCGCTTTTCTTTTAGGATTTTCCACCGGAACAGCGTTTATCGTGGCAGGATTGGGCGCAATTTCCCTTGCCTGGTTTCTTTCCCAAAGACATGTTTTTGCAGAATGGAAGGATATAGATCCGGCAAAAGAGATCCAAAGCAAAGCCGCTTGAACAATAAAAAAACCCCCGAGGACCGGGGGTTTTTGGTAAGTTGAAACAGATAGATGCTCTTATAAAGCGGGAGAATTTTCGAATACTATATCCAAAGCGTCAATGGTAGACTTTCTTAAATCGTCCCAAAGAACTCCCTTATCATCTCCTGAATTTCCGGACTTACCGGAGGTTCCAATCCTTGCATAAAGGCCATCTACACGAGTAGCCTGGACGTAATTGGAAGGAATATCCGAAGAATCAACAAAATCATTAACGAAACCATTCATATTAAATAGCCCGTAATTCAAAGAGACAGGAGTCCCACAAAGGCTTCCGTCTCCAGGAGTCAGATCCGAAGCAGGTTCTTCCCATCCGGACTTTGCGGTAACTTCCAGATTACCTGTAAGTTTTTGGCTGTAAGCTAATTTATAATATTCGTTATCAGCAGAAGCATTATTACAGAATCCTTCATTCGGATAAAAATCTGGAACCAAGTTTGCAGCTCCCAGAATTCTAACCACGGTCTTGAAGCAGAATACTGTACGATTGTCCATTTCTTCCAGGATCACTCTTCCTTTTGTTGCATTATTTCCTATCTCTGTATCGTTAGCGAGCTTATTGTCCCACGAATATACTTGGACAAGTCCCTGGTTCGGAAATCCTGCAGTATCATAAAAACCGCCGGCTGTTACATCCGGAGAATATACATAACTTTCGATATCGGCAGATGATCCTCCGTCTTGTGAAGGATTTAACATTTGCAAACGGTATCTCACAAGAGCTCCGTCTTGGCTAGAATCCCTAGGATTATCATCCCAATAGAATTGTAACGCGATATCTGCAGTCCCCGTCGTTCCCTCGTTTCTCAATTCCAAATAATTGGAGAAAGTTTTTGAACCGGTATACGCAGTGGAAGAAGCAGTAAATGATCCTCCCAACTTGATAGAGATCGTAAAGTCTGTCCCGGAAGTTGTGGAAAAATTATCCTGCACAAGTCCGCCAGGCTGGCTTGCAAGAAAAACAATCCCTGGATTTGACTGAATGGAACCAATCACATCATCCATAAAGAGAGAGTTCCCACGAGCCCAGGTCGCAGATCCTCTTACAAAACCCCATTGGTCCGCAGTTGCATGCAACGGTCGAAGTAGAGAAACATTTAAAGAAAACGGAATATGATTTTTTTCCTTCTTGGCCCCGGAGTTAAATTTAAAACCTGCAGTGATCCCGAAAAAAACCAATAAAGCCAAAACGACTTTAGGAAGTATAAAACGACGATTATGTAATTTCACTGTGCAATTCCTCTTGGAACGATGATAAAAAATCCGGTTTTACTTTTTTCCAATTGGTATCCGAAATTGAAGAGAGGGATGAAAGGGTCTTTTCCTCCCGGAGCACAGGCAGTCCCGACTAATCCTATCAGGATGATCCCTAAGCTAATAAGCAGAATCCCTCTTTTTAGATTTAAGATCATAAATATCTCCTTATAAAATAATGAACATTTGAGACTTTATTTTTTTCATATAGCTTGTATTTAAAGAGCTTGTTCTAATTATTTCTTCCGAGTGTTCAAGGATAGCTTTATTTCGGTAAATCCTTGGAAAAAACATCCCCCAAGGAATAGATGCCTTAAGATTATAACTTCCCGGAGTCAAAAATGAAAGGACCCATCTTGAATATATTTCTGAAAAACCCAATCCCGGGAAAAGTGAAAACACGCTTGGCAAAGAATATTGGAGAAGAAGCAGCTCTGGAAGTATATCAGGCCTTGGTTGAAAAAACCAGATCCGCTTGCAAAGACCTAGACGTTCCCAAAGTTCTTTGGTTCGATTCTTATCTTCCCAATCCATCCGATCTCGGAAGTTGGGGACATTCACCATTGCTTATCCGTAAACAAGAAGGAAAAGATCTGGGGGAAAAGATGAGAAATTCATTCTTATATTGTTTCCAGAACGGTTCCGGCCCGGCATTACTCATCGGAAGCGATTGTCCGGAACTGGACCTTCTACATCTAAAGGAAGCTTTTCATATTTTAGATCATAAGGATGTGGTCTTAGGCCCGGCAAAAGACGGAGGTTATTATTTGGTAGGACTGAAAGCGGATACTCCCGAACTTTTTCACGGTATAGAATGGAGTACAGAGACCGTCTTTGCGAGAAGTTTGGAAAAACTGCAATGGGCCAGAAAACAGGTGGGACTTCTTCCCGTCCTTTCCGATCTGGACGAAGTCCAAGATTTGGAATATTTCGAATCCAAAGGGATCTTGGACTGGAAAAAGAGCGGTCCCTGATCCAATAGTCGCTCGAAATAACTTATACCCTATACATTAAATAAATAGAATACAGTCTATAGACTTCGGTCTCGACCTAAGTCCGGATCAAAATGTGACTTTTTCTTCCTCATATTGTAATTATTTGATTACTTATAAAAAATCCGGGGTCTCATATATGTAATTGCTTGATTACATATATGAGCAGCAAAACTAACTTTGTTTTTCTGAAATTTTTGGCGCTTGGAATTTTCGCTTATTTCCTGTCTTCTTTTGCTCCCTTGAGAGCTTTCGGGAAGAAAGGCCCGCATACCCATACCAGCATCACACAGGAAGCGTTTTTAGAATTTGCGAATATAACGGATTGGGACCTAAGAGCGGATTGTATGGAACTGATCGTTCAAGGAAATCTAAGGGCCGATGCCGCTTTTATGAACAATGACGCGTATCATTGTGATAATGATAATATTCTCGGATGTGCCGATCGTTTTAGGACGCTAAAGGACGACTCCTACAGAGAATCCAATCATATCACAGGATTAATTAAATTAGGGATGGCATTACATATCGCTCAGGATTTTTATTCGCACTCCAATTGGGCGGAGAATTATCCGATGGTGAGTATACTTGCTCCCATAGAACATCCTTGGATTTTTTTAAGTATGAAAGAGATCCAAACAGGTTATTTTAATCTTCTGCCGATCATTGAACATACCGAGGAAGCTGGAGATTGTTTCGATGCGGAAGCAGGTCTTCATGGTCATTATTCATTTGCAACCCATGCATGCCTAAACAAGGATTCCTCCGACAGTCATAGAAGTCTTAGCACGGTTTTACCCGGAATACCCGTAACCTATCATGATTGGGCGGCAAACCTTGCGAAGGAACATACTACCCAAATTTTAGTGGAACAATATAAAGCGAAACATCCTCTCATCTTAAGTTGCCTAACACCGAAAGTTTTATCGTTTTCTTGCGGAAGCCAAGCATACGATTTTCTCCGCCCGAATTAAGTCTAATTTCCGTTGACTTACGCGTTCCACTTCCATTACTGTAAATTTATCCGGCCAGCATGCAGTCTATTTTTACCTGATTGTAAAATTCCGGGATCGATCCTTCCTTAGGTAATATCTGTGAAACTATTTCAAATTTTATTATTTTGTTTACTTTCCTCGGGTTTTATTCATGCCCAGGATACTCAAACCGCTAACGAGCCCCAAAATACTCCGCCGGAAGTTTCGGCGGAAGAGCAGACGTTATCCGCCGTTAAAAAATTAATAGGCTTTATTCGTTATAAAAAGAACGACAAGGCGTTGGCATTGGTGCATGTCGGGAAATTTTCCGAAAAACTCATCGGAGATCATAAAATTTCCGCATTGGAAAGAAAAGAGTTCGAAGAGGCAATCTCCGAATACATAGTAAACAAGGCATTCCCTATCGCATTAAAATATTTTGATAAGATAGATATTACTTACGACAAACCTACCCTAAACGGTAAACAATCAAGGATCGGTTCTTCTATTCTTTACAAAGGTTCCGATCAGATCAAGTTCGCTTGGATCCTTTCCGAATATGAAGGCACTTGGTATATAAGCGATTTCGAGACAGAAGGTAAACTCGCCACCGATATCAATCGTACTAAAAACATAGAACCGTCTATCAAAAAAAACGGGATCAAGGGTACGATTGCCCTTATACAAAAAGCAGCTAAGAACTGATGAGAAAATTTCTATCTAAAGCGACCGAGTTGGTTTTGACCAAACCGGCCGCTTCTTCCGCTATCCTATTTTTTTTCCTGGTTATCTCCGCACTTTTAGCCACTAGGCTTTCGATAAACAGCGATAACCTACAACTTCTTCCTTCCGATAACCCTTCCGTTGTCCAAACAAAACGTGTGATCGAAATGATCGGGGGAAGCGGTTTTTATACCGTAGCTCTCAAATTCCAAGACGACAAGGGAATGACGGAACATCTTACAAAGGCATTCCAAGCCAAACGTAACGGTGATCCTGAAACCCAAAAGAAAGAATTGGAACTGGCTGACGAAGCAAAACGTAAGAACATCGCCTATTATAAAGCCAAAGAAATCGCGCTCAAAAAAGCATCCGACAAACTTGCAAAGGAAGTTTTAAAGGACAAAGAACTGGTGCGTTATGTTTCGTATCGATATAATGTTTCCTTTTTGCAGGACAGGCTTCCTTTATTCCTAAAAACGGAAGATCTAAAGGAGATCCGCAAAAGAGTAAAAAGAAAGATCGACGAAGAGATAGAAAAGGCAAATCCGTTCTTCATCAAGCTTACCGACGAAGAATATAATCCGGACTTCACCGATATTATTTCCAAATATCAAAAACTGGCCAAAAGAGATATATTCGACGAATATAATATTTCCCCCGATAAGGGAATGCTCATCGTTCTTATCAAACCTACCGGTTCTTTCGTAGACATTGAGTTCCTCGAAAAAATAGATAAAAAAGTCCAAGGTTTAGTAAAAACCCTAGGAATAGAACAAGAAGGAATTTACGCAGGTTATACGGGAGCTTATAAACTCAACCAAGACGATTACGAGACCTTAGTCAGAGCATTAAAACCGATCGGGATCGCCTCTTTATTAGGAATAGGACTTCTACTTTTATTATTTTTCCGTAATCCGATCTTTATAATGATCCTATTATTCTCTCTACTCAGCGGATTACTCATGACATTCGGACTAACGGGGCTCGTAATCGGTCAGCTGAACAGTATCACGAGTATTATCGGTTCAATCCTAATGGGGCTCGGGATCGACTATGGGATCCAATTTTTATACAGGTTCAGGGAAGAATTTACTAAAAAGCAGGATATCGTACGAGCGATCAAAGATACGATCTATCATACGGGGATTGCTTCCTTTAGTTCCGCATTAACCACTACTTCCGCGTTCGTGGTCCTTTCCTTTTCGGAATTTAGGGGATTCAGCGAATTCGGAATTATCGCAACTTATGGGATCGTTCTGATCGCGATCGCGATGTACGGAGTGACTGCGCTACAGATCGCATTACTTTTAAAGTGGTTCCCTTCTCTTTCCAAGGCATTTCTATTAAACGAGGCGCAACAGACTCCTTCCGGTCTATTAAGGAAATTTTATTCTAGACCTGGGATATTATCCATTTGCGTTTTAGTCTTAGTACTATTGTTCGGGGTTTTTGCCCCAAAAGTACAATTCGACGTGAACGGAAGGAACCTTTTAGTAGAAAATTTAGAATCCGTAAACTTATATGATGAGATCGCGGACCGTTTCGATATTTCCTCGGATCCTCAGGCAATCGTTGTAAAAACTTTAGAAGAATCGGAAGCAGTATTCGATTATCTAAATCCAGTCCCCGAATCGATTGCGGGCTCCGTAGATCAGGTGGTTTCTCTCTGGAATTTTGTCCCACCTTACTCTCAACAATTAGAAAACCGTAAAGTTTTGGACCAACTTGCAAAAGATATGAAGCCCGTAAAAGCTTCTTTCTTAAAGCCGGAGCAGAGAAAATATTTGCCTAGAGCAAAATTATTCTTATCCGTCAAACCTTACGATTATACCGCTATACCCGATTACTTCTCCTCTCAATTCAAGGAAGTGGCAAGTTCCAAAGAAAAAGGACATCTATTATTTCTCTATCCTAAAGTAGCCTTATGGCATGGCGGAAAATTATTGGAGTTCTTTGCAGCAGTAGGAAGATTAGAAGTCCCGAAAATTTCCAGAAGGACATTAAATGCGATCCTTTACTCCACAGGGACATTAAAAGAATCCGAAATCGATCCGGTGAAAGAAAATTATTCTCCTTCGGAAACTAAAACTCTATTGAACGCTTTGAATACGTATTCAAAGGAAAAACTTCTCTCCATCAAGATCCTCCCTGGGACCGTGGACACCATCTTGGAGCATAGACCTTATAAGGATATTGCCCAAGCCAGATCCTACAAATTCCAAACGGATACGGCGGGAAGTTTGATGTTATTTGCTCAACTTATTCTGATCGTAAAAAGAGAAGGAATTACCGCATTTTTCATCACTTTGGTATTGGTAATCATCGTTCTGATACTATTCTACAGGGCGTTCTTACCCGCGATACTTTCTTTAATCCCTCTTTTATTAGGGATATTGGTCACCGTAGGCGTCATGTCGATCATAGACCTTAAATTAAATTTTATGAATGTTTTAGTGTTCCCGGTCATCATAGGATACGGGATACAGAACGGGATCTATATATATTATAGATTTAGGGAAGACCATGATATAGTAAAAGCGATGGCAATGGTTGGACCTGCGGTGATTGCATCAACATTGACCACTTTGGTGGGTTGGAGCGCTCTACTTCTTGCAGACCAGAGAGGACTACATTCCATCGGGAAAGTGGCAACGATCGGTATCGGTGCGTGTTTGCTCATAGCACTCACACTTCTCCCCGCAATTTTGGAATTGGCCTATAGAAGTCGCAAACAAGAAGAATCGGAAGCGGTACCTCTTGGTTTAGGCCCCGAAGAAGATGAACCGGAAACAGTTTCCGAATTCGTAATGGAAGAACTTTCTCCCAAGCCTAAGATCCAAAAAACCGCCAAAAAAAAGACAACTTCCAAAAAGAAAACCGGAAAGAAAAAATGAGATCTAAATTTCTTCTTCTATTCTTAATTTCTATTTCTTTTGTAAATTGCGCCGTAAAACAAATTAGGATTTCCCCGAATTTCCAACCTTCATTGGACAAATTCAAAAGACTAACTGTGGCGATAGATTCCAGCTCTAAGGTAAACCAGGTCGAGGCAATTCTAGTAAAATCCATGGCGGAACAGGAATTGGCTCACCATAAAGAATTTATCGTTTATCCTGACCCATCCAGCAAAAACCAAAATTGTAAATCTCCGATAGGTAAATCACAAGGAGTTCTTACACTCAGACTGGAAGAAACCTTAAAAGGGACCACACCGTCTTTTTTCGTTTGGTTGAATCCTGCGATATTCGGTCCTTCATCGGAAGGGATCAGAATTTCCATTGAAGCCCAAATTCAAAAATGTGACACAAAGGAAATCCTCTGGGAAGGGTATGCTTCTTCTTCTTATTTTATGGGAGGAGATGAAGAAACCACACTTAGAACCAGTTATGAAAAAAAATTCGGAACATCAGTCGGTCCTAAAGTTTTACCATATTACGATATTCTAAAGTTACTGTTGGATAAGATCGAAAGCCCGGTTTTAAACGAAGCGGAACAAGACGAAAAAATAGAAGTAGAATCTGGTTCTTAAAATATAGATATCGGAAATCGGATTCCGCATTCAGGGCCATTTTGGGGGAAAAGTCGGCCCCCGCCCGAGTTTTGGGTGGCGGAGGAGGGCCCGTGGGAAACCCCTGGCCCCCTATATCATAATATCTTCATATTCCCAATTCATATCCGATTTTTACCCGGAATTCTCATTCTAAGTTCATGTTAGGGACAATCTGCAAGTCTTAGGAACTCATTTTCTTTTTGTATATAACGAACATTGTTCCTAAAAGTTCCTCCAGAAACTTCTTCTTGACCAAATCCTCTGTATCGATTGCTATACTCGGAATCGTTTTTTCGAGAGGAAAAGAATGAATCTAGTGAATAATATATCCAAGGCTTCCACTGCCGCATTTTGGCTTTTATGGTTGGGAGTATTGAGCGGAATCGTACAACTCGTAAATTTACATCCAAGTCTGGATTGGATCGTGCTCACTCTAGGTTGGGTGATCTTAAGTATCCATATTTTGGAAGTCGGGATCTATTCCTTCCGGGCAGGAGATAGAGGAGGATTCAAAATTTCGGACGCCGCTCAGGTTTTCGTGTTCGGAGTATTCCACCTAATTCCTGTAAGCTTTTCTGATAAAAAGTAAATATTACAAAAAACCCCCGGAACCGGGGGTTTAGAATATTCTAAAATATTAAACCGGTCTTGGCAGTTTATTTACGATATCCACGTATTCTGCGGCCATACCTTTTACTACGTCACCGGCAGGAAGTATGGAATCAATCTGTGCCACTCCATGACCTGCAGACCAAATATCTCTCCAACGTTTGAATTCCTGGTCTATATCCGTACTTCCTTCGTTATGGAAATTATCTCCGGCCTTTTCAACGGAACGTTTGAGCCAGTTTGCAGGGATTCCGGAAATTTTTTCGGTATAAACGATCTCCTCCGGCGCTGATTGAACGATCATCTCTTTGTATTCTTGAGAAGCTGCTGCTTCCTTAGTGGCAATAAGCCTCGTTCCTATATAGACCGCGTCCGCACCTAAGGACATAGCTGCCGCCATTTGTGCTCCACCACTGATCGCACCTGCCGCAATAACTGGAAGACCGATCTCTTTTTTTAAATAAGGAAAAAGAGAAAAAGGAGAAATATTTCCGGCATGTCCGCCCGCACCTTGAGCAACCGCTACCAGAGCGTCCGCTCCGGACTTAGCAACTATATTCGCATGTTTTAATGTAGTTACGTCACAGAAAACTTTTGTACCCACCGATTTTGCCTCATTGATAATGGAACGAGGACTCCCCAAACTGGTGATGATCAATTCTACTTTGAATTCTAAAAGTATTTCCAAGTGTTTCGCCCAGTTAGGGTTATGAGCCTTATGTAAAATTAAGTTCACCCCTATCGGTTTTTTGGTCCTGGATCGGATATCTTCCAAACCTCTTCTTAATTCCTCTAAGGTTCGATAGTTTTGGGAGGGAAATGTTCCAAGGCCTCCGGCTTCGGAAACTGCGACGACTAGATCAGGGTATGAAACGAGAAACATGGGAGCCCCGATGATGGGCAGATCGATTCCAAGCATCTCCGTTACGGGAGTTTTTATTTTCATAAGGGAAAAGCTTTCATTCCGATCCGATTCCATCTATCTTTTTTTTCTGGTATAAGAAAATCGGATCTTGAAACTGTGAACTATGATCGTTACAGTCTCTTCTTACAAAATACTTCCGGAAAGGATCCAAGAATTTCTGGAGATCAGCAGCGAACTTTCCCGGGAATCTCTCAAAGAGAACGGTGTTCTTAGATTCGATCTGCTACAGAACGATGGAGACGAAGGCAGATTTCTGATCATAGAAGCTTATGAAAGCGAATCCAAACGTAAGTCTCATCTAGAAACCCCGCATTTCGTGAATTGGAGAAGGACTGTGCCGGAAATGTTTTCCCAAGGAACTACTACCGTTTATTATAAACCGCTATCTCCTAAACCGGAAGATTGGAAAAAATAATCGGAAAATAAGATCCTCAGATCCTTTTGCGATAGATTCGCTCATACAAGGAAACCTCATTTTTTTAAACCGAATTCCGCTATTTTGGGACTTTATTTTTGGACGCGGAGTCCAAAAATATTATGGTTCTACTTTCAAATACAAGCGCGCATTTTATCTCTTCTCTCGGTCAAAATACTCATCCTAAAGATACATCCGAACTCCACGAGGCGGAAATTTTAGACGCGTATTCCAAATCTGTTATACAAGCCGTGGATTCGGTAGGCCCAAGTGTGGTCCATCTACAAGTTACGAACAAAAATGGAGAAGGAGGAAGCGGCTCCGGATTTTTTCTCACACCTGACGGATTTATCGCAACCAATAGCCATGTGGTGGATGGCGCGGTTAGAATTAAAGCGAAACTCTCCGACGGTTCCAGTAAGGAAGCGGAACTTGTAGGGAACGATCCGCATACGGACCTTGCCGTCTTGAAAGTGCATGGAGGATTATTCCCTCACTCCGGTTTTACGGATTCCAAAAAACTGAAAGTAGGACAATTGGTAGTGGCGATCGGAAATCCATACGGTTTCGAATCCACAGTCACAGCGGGAGTGGTAAGCGCCTTAGGAAGAACATTAAGATCTCGTAATGGACGTCTGATTGACAATGTGATCCAAACGGACGCCGCCTTAAATCCGGGCAATTCGGGAGGACCATTAGTGGACTTCCAGGGTAGAGTTGTGGGGATAAACACAGCGATCATTCTGCCTGCCCAAGGTATATGTTTCGCAGTAGCCTCGAACACGGCAGAATATGTGGTCACTCGTCTGATTACAAGCGGAGCAGTCAAAAGAGGATATTTAGGGATTGCAGGCCAAAACCAAAAGATCCCAACATTCACCAAAAATCTCAACAAGGTCGGGTCAGAATCCGGGATCTTAGTCTTATCTTTGGAAAAGGGATCCCCAGCGGACCGTGCCGGGATACGTAACGGAGATCTAATCATCGGTTTGGATGATAAGGAGATTCAAACGATAGACGATCTTCATAAGATCTTGGATGAGACCTCTATCGGCAAAAAATTAGGAATTCGTTTATTAAGAGAAGGTTCTATTAGGAGTTTTTTCATCGAACCCGGAGAATTAAAATAGAGACACAAAGTTGAGAGAGACATTGAGGTAATAACACACAGAGGCACGAAGACTCAGAGGATTTGTAATCAAAAACTTTAAACTCTGCGTCTCTGTGACTCTGCGTGAAAAAGCTCTGTGCCTCTTCTTACCTCTGCGCCTCTTTACTGGATCTCAGGAACATCCATCAAAAGAAGTTCAGAATCTTCCAAAGCGTTTACCTTCAAAAGGTCCGCTCTAGGAAAACCGGCACCGTCTCGCGTGGAAAGTTCGGTCCCGTTAATATTCACTTTTCCTGATATTAGAAAAGCGTAAACTCCCCCACCCTTATTCCTGGACTCGTATTGAAGCTCCTTTCCCGCCTCTGCATTGCCCAAGGAGAACCATGCATTTTGGTTGATCCAAAGACCTTCTTCGGATTCCTTCGGCGCCACGACCACTTGGAAGCGGTTCTTCCTATCTTCCGGAAGGAACTTTTTCTGGTCGTATCGAGGTTGGGCCCCTCTTTTATCCGGTATCACCCAGATTTGTAAGAAGTTCACGGGATCCGTTTCGGAATGATTGTATTCCGAATGAACAATCCCTGTTCCAGCGGACATTACCTGAACTTCTCCGGATGTGATCACTCCTGAAGTTCCGATACTGTCCTTATGCTCCAAGGCGCCTTCGATCGGTATCGAGATGATTTCCATATCTTGGTGAGGATGCGGATCGAAACCTCTGCCAGGGGCAACGATATCGTCGTTCAATACACGCAAAGAACCGAATCTGATCCTTTCCGGATTCATATAGCTTCCGAAAGAAAATGTATGATTCGATTTTAACCAACCGAAATCGACTCTTCCTCTCGTGTTTGCCTTATGAACTACCGCTTCCATTTGTAATCTCCTTTCCCGTTTTCGGGATGAATATCTTTTAGACCGACCTGATCTTTAATAGTTCAAATATAAAGTATTTATGGTCGGCCCATAATAAAATTTGCATCCTCGAATAAAACCGTAACTCGGGCTCGAAGAGCCCTAAGATACGGAACAGGTTCTTATCATAATTTAAAGGAAGATGGTTAAAAAGTAAATTTTCGAACACTAATCGAAACTTGGAGTTCCCGATACCACGATACAACGGAACAAAAAGATCGGAGGAAGATACAGACCTTTTGTATAAACTTCCCCGTATGCAAGAGATTGGGTCCCGGAAGGTGCCTTTTCCATCGCATGATTGTATGCGCTTTGTAGATCAGGAACATATCTCGCAAACATGAAAGGAAAAATTTGCACCACACAGTCTTCTCCCTCTACTCTTTTAGGAGAAAAGACAGGTCTTTCCTTTGCGGGCACAACCCTTTCTATCCTATAGATCTGTGTTTCTGCGCCGCTGCAATAAACGAATAATAATAAAAAAAGGAAGATGGTTCCATGAAAAACTTTCATTGAGAGATCTCCAAACCGTAATAGAGTCGATAACAGGCATCGAACAAACCTTGGTCATATTGGAAGATCTCCAAATCGCGGATATGGGTGGCTGTAGGATTTTTTTCAGGAATTCTCTGTAAAATCGTACTGATCTTTTCTCCACATCCTTTTTCATTCTGTTTGTATAAACTTTGCTCCACCTGAGGAGGAAGAGGTTTCATTCGAAGATTCTGAAAGAAAAAGATGGTTCTCGAATAACATCCGCTAAATACGATACAGAGAAGAATAGTATAGATCCGCTTTAATTTCATGATCCTAAATACTTAACAAATACCTACAAATAATGCAAGAGATTATAATCCTAATTTTCCTTCGAATAATAAGACGATACAACCTATCGCAGACCCGACTAAAAAACCTAATAAACTTCCGTTGATCCTAATCCGCTCTAAGACCCTTCTTGTTTTTAGTTCCAAATTTACCCTGAATTGTTTGGGTTCCAATAATTTCAGGCCTTTAGAGATCTGCTCTCCCACATATTCCGAAACGGACTCGTTCGTTTTAGAACTTAAGAACTCCAAGAAAGAACGAATAGGTCCGTATTCTCTCAGATTTTCCAACTTGGAAATTTCTTCCTTATGTGTGAGTACTACCTCGCTGATAAGCCTATTTAATTGTTCTCTGCCGAAATCGGCTAAGGCGCGGACCGCCTCTTCTCTTTTGGAAACAGGCAGGTCGTTCCAGGAGCCGATATATAATTCCGCACATTCGGAGAATACTGAATATAATTCAAATAGGACTTCTTCCTCTTCCGTTTCGAAATCCTTTCCTTCCTTTAAACCTTCTCCGAATTCCTTGATCCTTTTTCGGGGATCGATGAGCCAGATCAAAGGTTTAGCGAGAAAAGAAAGTCCTTTAGTGATCCTTTGGATCCTTTCCCCGAAATCATCATGGTCTGAAACTTTCACCAAGGTTTCTCCCACCAAGAATCGAACCGTAGAAAGGATTTCCTTACGACTATTCAATTCGTGTAATATTTGTTTGTCCGCTCCTGAGAACTTAAAATTAGAAACATATAATACGATATCCTCTTCTATTTTGTCCCAGATCAAATTCAGGAATTCTCTGACTTCTTTTTCTCCTTTTAAATGTTTTTCCAGAAGATCCTTAATCGCTTGGATGTTTTCTGGCTCGTCCAAAATACCGTCTAAATACGATCTTAACTTATGTTCGCTGATCAGATCGGAAGATACCCAGTTACCTATTTCTTCCGCGATAGTCTCGCTTTCGGATTCGACCGCTTTATAGGTTTTCCAAACAGCGAACCAATCACAAATCGCTCCAACAAGTCCACCTTCCAAACCGTGAACAAAAATACTTCCCCAAATATAGAGACTCCACTTTTGCCAGAGTCCCCAAAGAAGAATAGTTCCGAACAACACCAACAGTGAATTCGAAACGAATTGAAGTTTAGAGTACGGTTTATTGCCGTACAGTCCCATTAACGGAAAAACCACCTTCCTTTAACAAAGGAGGAGAATATAAAAAGGACCGGTAAAAGAAAAAGAATGATAGTCAAAAAAACCGAATTCCCTTTGAAAAATTTCAGATCTGAACTCTGTTTTTGGGAACAGACCAGGATCTCGTTTCTTTGAGTTTGGAATAATATTCCGCCTTCCGAATCTTCCCAACTAGGAAAAAAGGATCTTCGCACCAATTTACAATTATGATTTTCTAATGAATTTTTTTCCTGCTTTTGTGCGGACGAAATTTCAGGACCGGCGAAAACTTCTTCATCCGAAAAAATACGCGGCAATATAGGAAGTTCAGCCAATGAAGTAGGCTCTTTCGGTTTTTCTTTTACCGGAAAAAATCCGCCTAAAAATTCGTTTCTATCCAAGAAAGGAAGATCTCCGTATTCGGATCTGAACTCTTCCTTCCAATTATTATGCTCTTTGGGAACATTTAAGACCAGCAAACCTTGGAACCACTTATTGTAATTAGGTCCGATTATTTCTATCTCCTTCTTACCGATCCTAGCGAATACGATCCCTGCATCCAATCCTTCGTGTAAGATCGCTTCGTTCGTATTATATAAGAACCTTTTGGGACGAAGAGATTTTCCTCCGTTCAACTCCTTATAATCCGCGACCCCCCAAGGTTTTTCCGTCATAACTGCGACATCAGCCCCAGGATTTTTCACCTTGAATAGAAATAAGAACGATTTATTTTCAAGTTCCTTTTCATAGGTCTCGGAAGGAAAATCGTTCGTGCGCAACCCTTCTTGGTTCACCCAACCTTTCAATAATTCGAAACGACTAGGATTTAATTTTAGGATTTTATAAAGTTTTTCAGTGGAGCCGATAATGTAAGAAGTCCCGTTGGCTTGCAGAAAACGATGTAATCCGATGCCTGCATCTTCCGAAGAAAGTTCCTCTTCATAGCCGGGATTTTTTTTCCAAGCAGTCCAAGGAAGATAACGACTCAAATAAGGTTGTAAGGCCAAAGATGTCAAAGACGCATCCGCTTCCATTCCCAATAAATTTCTATGTCCTGCCCTTCTGATCAAAAGCCCCAAAGTAAAAGGGCTGTCTCCCCATTTTCGATGAGAATCAATTTCCGGGAAAATTTTGGAATCTTTAGGAAGTTCCGAAAGTGCAACTTCCACATCTTTCATTTCCAACGCGGAGAAGCTGTCTTTTAAGAATGTAGTATTCTCCTTCCATTCCAATTCAGGATGCCATAAGAAAAATCTTACTAGTGCAAAGAATAGCAGAGCGGAAATCGAATATTGAGCGGTTAAAGAAGAAGTTTTGTTCTTCAATAAATGAACTGCGGTTTCCAAACCGGAAAGTGTTAAAAATAGTAAAGATAGGTCCAAGGCTCTATACCAGGGAAATCCTAAACCGGGAAAAAATTTTGAAAGAGAAGTATCCACTCCGATCCAGTAAAAGATCAAACTGGCAAAAAATACGAACCTGGAAGCCGGAGGAAAAATTTTACGTTTTAAAATGGAACGAATTCCTAATAGGAACAAGGCAGGGAATACCACTTGGGTCCAATGTAACCCTATGATAAAATTCCAAAGGAAAGCGATCACACCGCTTCCTTCCCAAATCGGTCTCAAGGCTTCCGATCCTAAAATGGAAATGAGTCCGGGAGTAGTATCCATCGGGAAAGTTTCCGCGCGGTACGAGGAATATTTCAGAAAATTCCACCAAACAGGTGCGGCCACTAACAACGGAATGAAGAATGCGATGGAAAACGCTCTTTTTCCCAACTCTTCTCCCAGAAATAAAAAATAGATGAGAAGAGATACCAAATAGAATAAGGAAGAAGGTAGATCAGTATAATAAACGCAGGCGCTGACCACTAAATATTTGGAAAGAGAGGATAATTTCCCGGTAGTCCGATATTTTTCTAAATAATAAAAACCTAATAAACTCCAGCCAAGCCCGAAAAATCCGGTTACGGAGCCGCTGAATAGTCCCACTAAGGAAAGCCCGAACGGTTCTTCTCCTGCGCACAAGAAGAAGAACAAAAGTCCGGACATCGCTAACATGACCGTATTTGCCCTATGATTGGTCTCACTTAAGAGTAAAAGGCTGAATTTGATAAACGCATACGTAAAAAGTAATATAGAAAGAAGTATCCCTATATTGAAGGAGAGAGAAAGTGAGGACCAAAAGAATACGGTTTTATGTAGGACTGCGACCAAAAAATAGAAAAACGGCGGTTGGAAATAGAAAACAGGCATCCCTGAAAACCAGCGGGTATCATAACCTAAGGACTGACCGTTATTTAAAAATGAATCGTAAATTTCCGCCAAGTGGGTTTGGGCATGAAGACTCCAGCCTGAAAGAGTATCCTCGCTGAATAAAAATCTGAATTTGATGATTAAAACTAAAAATGAGGCGAGTAATAATAACGGTCTTCGCCAAGCAGGAGCAAGTCTCCATTTTTTCTGAAAAAAAGGCATGCCGAGAGGGTACGGAAAACCCCTGGAATTGACAAGCAAAACAGGATTTACGCGGGAAGGATCTACCCTTGAGGATCGGGGAAAAAAGAGGAATACTATTCCTCTTTTACATTCTCCTGAACATACTTTCTAAATTCAGCTTCGCTCATCTTGTCCGCATACAATGGATACAGAGCCGTAATCAACTCTTCCAAGGTGGGGAATTTTGCCCCGTCGAGCTTGAATGCCATAGGGTCCTCTACAAGGTAACGATTTCGGGATCCATTCCGAAAAGTTTGGACCCGTTCACCTTCTCTCTAACCATGATTTTCGGGGTGCAATACAATAAAACTAGAAAACGATCCCGCTTTCCCGAAAGAAGAAATTGTTTTACCGGTTTAGGAACGTTGGTCTTCCATTCCCAAGATTAGTATATCGTCCTTAGGCTCCGAACTTCCTAAAAATCTAAGCAGATCGTCTTGTATGTCTCTTAATAATTCTTCTAAACTTTGAGAGTCTCCAGTTCGGACCGTAGCCAATACTCTTTCTATCCCGTAAAAATCTCCGGGCAGTCTGGAAGATTCCGTAAGTCCGTCGGTAAAACAAAGGATTCGAAAACCTGGAGTGAGCAGGACCTCCTTATCCTCAAAATGAAAATTTTCCAAAAGACCCACTAACGGATTTTCACATTCGACCACATGCTCTTCGTCCTTATTTCGGATTAAGACTGGAGGAGATCCTGCCAAAGAAAGTGTGAGTTTTTTTCCGTCCGGAGAAATTTCTAAAATGGATGCGGAGAAGAATGTGGACACATTTCCATACTTTCCGTAAAACTGAGAGCCGATTGCAGAGAGTAGCTTTCCTGGACTTTCTTCTTTTAATCTAAGGTCTTCGTAAATGTTTCGGATCAGGATCGTAATGAGGGCGGCTTGTATTCCATGACCTGGAGCATCCGCTAAAAAAATACGGAGCTTTCCGTCCGGCAATTCGGTAATATCATAAAGATCACCTCCTACTTCCGCCAAAGGTTTATGCCAGATCCCAAATTTGATTTTACCGATCTTTTTTTCTGCCGTTTCCTCCAGATTTAAGAGTCCCTTTTGGATCTCTCTTGCGACATTCAAATCGTTTTGGATGAGACGAAGCGCATTTCTAAGTTGTTTAGTCCTTTCTTCCACCCTCCTTTCCAAATTTCTGGAAAGGTCTAAAAGTCTATCCAAACTTTCGGAACTTCTGATGGATAAGAATACGGACTGTGCCACTATGAATACGAACGCCCCTATATTCGTAAAATATCCGGTATCCAGATAGAAGGTCGCATATAAAATATCGTGGATCATTGCGGCATACACGAATACGAAACCGGCGAGAATTATAAGAGCCCCCTTTCTTCTTCTTAAAGCGGCCTTAGTAAGAGAGAATAATCCGAGTGTGCCTGCAAGAAAAGCCACCAAGTAATAAACCGTGATGGTGAATGTGAATATTCTGACAGGGAATACTAAGACTACGATGCAAGCTCCGACTGCTATCCACCAGACCAGATCCACGAGTATTCGTTTTAATTCCCGAGGAAAGACGGAAAGTATATAACTTAAAAAAACAGGAATGGCTAGATAGAATGTAACGTATTCAATCCTGACATAATGATGATATTTTAGAAAATCAAGATATTCTGAAATGATCCTGGTCCCGGAAAAAAGTCCCCGTGCCGCCATAATCACACAATACGTCCCGAAATACATCGAGGCCGCTTCTCCCCGTCTCACAATCGCGTAAATTAGATGGAGTAAACCTATACAGAAAAGTCCTCCCGCTAAGAATAGATCCAGAAATCTTTCCGCATTCCAGGTTTTCTCCAGACTGGAAGAAGTTCCGAATCGGATCGGAGCCCAAAATCCTCCCAGTCTATGATCCCTGTTTGCGATCTGCATATCTATTTGCAGCTCTTCTCCCTCCGGAGTGAATTTTACGAGCTTATTACACCAGGCAGGTCGGACTTCGAAAATGGTGATATCCGAATTGGAAGGAAATTCCACTTCTCCGCAAGAGGCTAAAAGTTTGCCGTTCACATACAAAAAGTAAGAAGAACTTTGCTCCTGTAGGATAAACGCGAGTTCCCCGTAATTTCGATTTAATTTTACGTTAAGTTCATAGGTTCCGTAACCTTCTCCAAGTCTTGCTCCGTTCTTTCCGTTCCAAGAAGAAGGGATACTGACTATTTCGTAGGAATTTTGGCTTTCTAAACCGGAACTTTTCCAATACAACCATCTGAATTTCCATAACCCGGAAAGAAGAATTGGTCCTTGTTCCTCCAGATCATAATTCTTGAACTCCATTGTTCCTTGTACAATTACAGGATGTTCTACTTTCGCGGTAGAATCGTTACATCCCGAGAAAAGGAATTGTAGAAAGCTTAAAGTTAAGAGGGTGAATACCTTTTTCATTTGGAGGAAAATCCGCTTTAAACGAATTCTGAGGGATTGAATCAAAAAAGCGTTCAAAATAGGAAAAAAATATCCTAAAATATAAAACCATTCTTGACAAAAAGAAAGCAATTCTGACTATAACGGATAAATATCTAATTTATTGGATAAAAATTCCGAGTTTCCGTTGAAAGGGACGTAAAAGTGAACCTTATGAAAGCAAAATCTACTCATTCTATACTACAGTCAATTGCCAAAGGAATTGGCGCTCTGGCTTTAACCGGTATCTTCTCCTTATCCGCGTATGCGAGCGATACCCTGTTAAACGTTTCTTTCGACCCAACCAGAGAACTCTACGAAGAAATTAACAAAAAGTTCGTGGAATCTTGGAAGAAGAAGTCCGGCAAAGACCTTACCATCCAGCAATCCCACGGTGGATCCGGAAAACAAGCGAGAGCGGTAATCGACGGATTAGAAGCGGATGTAGTCACTCTTGCGCTTGCTTATGATATCGATAGTATTGTTAAAAATGGTGGATCCGTTTCCAAAGATTGGGAGAAGGCATTTCCAAACCATTCTACTCCATACTATTCTACTATCGTTTTCTTAGTCAGAAAGGGAAATCCTAAGGCGATCAAAGATTGGGATGATATCGTAAAACCGGGCATCGGAGTGATCACTCCAAATCCTAAAACTTCCGGAGGAGCTCGCTGGAACTATTTGGCAGCTTGGGGTTTCGCAAAGAAAAAATACAAAACGGAAGAAAAAGCGATCGAGTTCGTTAAAAATCTCTATAAGAACACCTCCGTTTTGGATACGGGTGCCAGAGGATCCACAACTACATTCGTCCAAAGAGGGATCGGTGATGTTCTTCTTGCTTGGGAAAATGAAGCGGAACTTGCTCTGTCCGAGTCCAGAAAAGCAAACGGGGGTGTAGCGGCATTCGAAGTCGTTTATCCAAGCACGAGTATTCTTGCGGAAACTCCTGTTGCAATCGTGGAAAAAGTGGTAGCTAAAAAAGGAACCAAAGACTTAGCAAAAGCTTACTTAGATTTTTTATATACGAAGGAAGGCCAAGAAATCATCGCAAAACATTTTTTCCGTCCGAACGATACTGCCGTCCTTAAAGCGAATGTTGCTAAATTCCCGAAACTCCAATTATTCGATGTGAGGAGTATAGAAGGTTCCTGGGCAGCAGCTCATAAAAAACATTTCGCTGACGGAGGTCTTTTTGACTCCATCTACGGCGAAGCAAAGAAATAAGCAGAAACTTAAACTTGAAACTCATATACAAAAAGAGAGCCACCGTCCAGTGGCTCTTGGTTTGACGAAATAGGGTGTTTCTCAAGAATCGACTCGGGAGGGTTTCCCGTTTGAAACTGATTTTCCGTCCCTATTCGAAAACAAGCTTCGGTCTGTCTTTAGGACTCACAACCTTCTACCTGAGCTGCCTAGTCATCATTCCATTATCCGCATTATTTTTTAAATCTGCGACCTTAGGTGTTTCCGGGCTCTGGGAAGTTTTTTCAGAGGATCGGATCCGGCAGGCTCTGCTTTTAAGTTTTGGAGCGGGAGGAGTTGCAGCAGTCATTAATCTATTCGTAGGATTTTTATTCGCCTGGGTTTTGGTGAGATACGATTTTCCCGGCAAAAAGATCTTGGATTCACTTGTAGATCTTCCATTCACTCTTCCTACGGCGGTGGCAGGGATCGCGTTGACCACAATTTATGCTCCCAACGGTTTTATCGGAAAATATCTGACACCGTATGGGATCCAGATCGCTTACACTCCGATCGGTATCGTGATCGCATTAGTATTTATTGGATTTCCATTCGTTGTCAGGACCGTCCAACCCATTCTGGAAGATCTTCCTAAAGAACTGGAAGAGAGCGCGTATTGTCTAGGGGCCAACAGACTCCAAACTTTCACTAAGGTTATCCTACCTGAATTAGTTCCTTCCTTACTCGCAGGGACCAGTATGGCATTTGCAAGAGGGATAGGAGAATACGGATCAGTCGTTTTTATCTCGGGGAACCTTCCGGGCAAAACGGAAATCCTTCCGTTGCTTATTGTCACTAAATTGGAGCAATACGAATACGCAAAGGCAACCGGGATCGCAGTATTGATGTTAGTTCTCTCCTTTACTATCATGTTCGGGATCAATTACCTGCAAAACAGAGCCTCCAGGAGACTGGGATGAAAGAAAGAGAGTCCGTTTGGATCCGCATAACTTTGATCGTTGCGGTCCTTCTTCTTGCATTCATCATTCTGATCCTGCCGATTACGGTGGTATTCTTAGAAGCCTTCGCCCAGGGTTGGGAAGCATATTTCCAGGGATTGCAGGATAGCGATACCATCTCCGCGATGTTGATGACATTGAAGGTAGCAGGGATTGCTGTTCCTTTAAATACCGCATTCGGATTGATCGCCGCATTCCTTTTGACCAGGTTCGAATTCCCCGGAAAAAATATTCTACTTACCATCATAGATTCTCCATTTGCGGTCTCGCCGGTTATCTCGGGTCTGATCTTCCTATTACTTTTCGGAAAGCAAGGTTGGATGGGAGATATATTAGAAGAATGGAATATAAAGATCGTATTTAATACCCCGGGACTTGTGATCGCAACCGTATTTATCACACTCCCGTTCGTTGCAAGGGAGCTTATTCCGCTCATGCAAAGCCAGGGAAAAGAGGAAGAGGAAGCCGGTATCTTACTCGGAGCCTCTCTATACCAAACATTCATTAAAATTATCATCCCGAATATCAAATGGGGACTCTTGTACGGACTTATCCTATGTAATGCGAGAGCCATGGGAGAATTCGGTGCGGTTTCCGTTCTTTCAGGACATATCCGTGGGAAAACAAATACATTACCTTTACAGATCGAAATGTTATATAATGAGTACAATTCTGTGGGAGCATTTTCCGCGGCATCAGTGCTTGTGTTCCTTTCCTTACTTACCTTACTTCTAAAAACCATCTTAGAGAGAAATCTTCATAGAAAAGAAGAGATTATCATTCCGGAAAAACCCGCTAATGAGAAGAAAGCGAAAAAAAAGAAGGATCCTCAGGATTTCCAAATCTAGGAGAATAGAATGTCTATTGAAATTCGTAATGTGAGCAAACGATTCGGAAAATTCCAGGCCTTGGATCAAGTGGACTTAACCATCCCGCAGGGAAATTTAGTCGCATTATTAGGACCTTCCGGAAGCGGCAAGACCACACTTCTTAGGATTATCGCAGGCTTAGACACCCCTGACGAGGGAGAAGTATTATTCAATGGGGAAAGATCCAAATCCAAAAATTCAAAGGACCGAGGGGTAGGATTCGTATTCCAACATTATGCGCTCTTTAGACATATGACGATTTTTGAAAATATCGCATTCGGCCTAAAAGTTCGCCCAAGATCGATAAGACCTTCCAAAGAAGAGATCCGGGAAAAAGTATTCCAACTTTTGAAATTGGTCCAGTTGGAAAACTTCCATGCAAGATTTCCTTTTGAATTATCCGGAGGGCAAAGACAAAGGGTGGCCTTGGCAAGGGCCCTGGCGATAGAACCTAAGTTTTTACTTTTGGACGAACCTTTCGGAGCTTTGGATGCAAAGGTCAGAAAAGAATTACGCACCTGGCTTAGAAGACTACACGACGAGATCCATATCACGAGCGTATTCGTGACTCACGACCAGGAAGAAGCTTTAGAAGTCAGTGACTCCATCGTAATTTTAAGATCAGGAAAGATAGAACAGATCGGCACTCCCGACGAGGTGTATAATAAACCGAAAACTCCTTTCGTTTTCCACTTTTTAGGAGATGTAAACTTATTTCATGGAAGGATCCATGAAGGGACAGCAAAGATCGGTGATCTAAATGTGGAAACTCCGGAACATTCCGACGTGGTAGACAAGGAAGGGGTTGCCTACGTTAGACCATACGATGTGGAAATTTCCAGATCTTCTTCCCAAGGAATACCTGCGGAGATCCAATACATCCATTCTACAGGTAGAAACGTACGGATAGAATTGAAACGTTTAGATTCCGGAACTTTGATCGAGTCATTACTGGACCAATCTACTTTTAAAGAGTTAAATCTGCTACCTGGCGAAACCGTGTATCTCAGGATCAGAAAAGCGAAAGTGTATGTGGAATATATGGAAGATTTTTCGATATAGTCGGAAAACATTGGAAAAGAATCGTAAAAAAATCCCCGTATTAACGTAACGGGGATTTTTTTGGATTAAAGTTTCTCTCATTTGGTTAGGATCTCGGTGCCTGTCCCGTTCCCCCAAGTACCTTCCAATCTATTTCCTCCATTCTTTACGGTGTAGATCACAGGATGTGTATCACCCCAATCCACCGTTAAAGTGTTTCCGCTCAAAGTACCTGTTCCGGAAAAACTATTTCCTACGGACCATTCAAAATTATAGGATCCATCCTCATTCAAAGTAATCGTTACACTTCCTTTATATTTGCTTCCATTAGGATTTGTACCCGTTACTTTATAAGTCCCGTAAACATTCAAAGTTTGAGCGCCCAAATACGAGAAGGAAACGGTCAAAGCGATCACGGTAAATAAAGCTATAATTTTAGCTTTCGGATTTCTAAACATGAATACCCCCATGTGAGTGGAAAATAAAAGCACAGATCCCGATCTAATCAAGATTTTTACAGGGGCTCAGAAAACATTTATTTCCAAATGGAATCTGTTTAAATACAGGAATTATAACCTCTTACGATCCATTTTCTGGATTCCACCGGGTCGATCACCGCATCTATTTCCAGATAGGAAGCCATATTGATAGCCTTTCCTCTTTCATACGCCTCTTTGATCAAACGTTCGAATAAAATTTGTCTCTCTTTCCAATCCTTGATTTCTGCGAGTTCTTTTTGATATCCCGTTCTAATTTCACCTTCTATACCCATTGCCCCGAATTCTCCAGTCGGCCAGGAGATCGTAAATACAGGAGAATGAAAACTACCGGCTGCCATTGCCATCGCGCCCAAGCCGTATCCTTTCCTAAGAACGATAGTAAACACCGGCACTTGTAAAGAGGCGCCCGCTTCGAAAAATTTGGCAGCTTTACGGACAAGTCCTTTCTTCTCGGCTTCCGGCCCGACCATAAAGCCGGGAGTATCACAAAGAAATAATAGTGGAAGTTTGTTCAGATCGCAGAAGGCGGCGAATTCGGAGGCCTTCTCGGCCCCTTCCGCATCGATTGCCCCGCCCAAATGAGTAGGATTATTCGCGATCAAACCTAATGGTTTACCTTCTATTCGAATAAGCGAAGTAACGATCCCCTTTGCAAAATCCTTCCTAAACTCCAGAACGGAATCCGTATCTGCCAAGGAAGATATTACGGAACGAATTTCGTAGGACCTCAAACGGTTTTCCGGAATGAGAGTCCTTAGTATTTTTTGGTCCCTATATTCAAATTTTTTGATATTTCCCTGAAAATATGAGAGAACTTTTTTTGCAGTAAAGACTGCCTCTTCTTCATTTTTCACCAATATGTCTATCACCCCGTTTTTGGTTTGTGTCTCTGCAGGACCGATCTCTTCCGCGGAAAAATTGCCGAGACCTCCTCCTTTCACCATTACAGGGCCGCCCATTCCTATATTAGAATCTTCCGTTGCGATCCTGATATCGCTTGCACCGAACAAGGCGGCATTTCCAGCGAAACATCTACCGGAAGCGATCGCGATCCTAAGGCTTTTTCCTTTTAAACCTGCGTATGTTCGAAAAGTATACAAATCCAAACCGGCAACCGCAGGCACATCGACTTCTCCTGGACGACCACCCCCACCTTCCGTAAAAAAAACAAGAGGAAGTTTTTGGCTTTCTACCATTTCCAAAAATCGATCCGTCTTTTTATGATTCATGGCACCTTGCGTTCCCATAAAGACCGTATAATCGTAAGCGAGTACGGAAATTCTTGCCAAATGAGAATCGAATAATTCTGCGTTCACTGTTCCAAGTCCTACGATTAGTCCGTCTGCAGGACTCAGTTTGATCAACTCTTCTAAGGACCTTCTTCTCCTTTGGGCCGCGATTGCAAGACTTCCGTATTCGATAAAACTTCCGGTATCACAAAGATCCGCCACATTCTCTCTGGCGGTCCTTTGTCCTCTTTTATGGCGTTTTGAAACCGCTTGGGGTCTGGATATGTCTTCATTCAAAAGTAAACGATCTAAGACTTCTTTCAGATCCGGACGGATTTTGTCCGGATCGATCTCTTCTGGCTGAAGGAGTGAAGAATGTTCCAAATCTTCAGGCCGGATCCAAATCAATGTTTCACCTTCGGATACGACCTTCCCGGGTGCGATCAAAACCCTTTCTATAATTCCGGTAGTCTCCGAATGTAGTAGATGTTCCATCTTCATGGAAGAAAGAAGTGCAATCTTTTCTCCTTTTCGAAGTAGCTCCCCTTCTTTGTAATAAATTTCGATAAGGTTCCCTGTCATGGGAGAATGGAAAGCGATCAATCCCTCGGGAACCTCTTCTTGTATTTTAGAATTTTCTAAATCAACATTCTGCTCCGATTCAAAATTAAATTTTTTATGATCTTCTTGAGTGGAAACGAGAAGCTCTCCGATATTCTCCTCCAGGAACTTTGTCCATACCGAATAGGTTTCGAGTTCTTTTCTTTTAAATAAGTTCAGTAAAAGAGGAAGATTCGTTTTAACACCTTCTATCCTAAATTCGGATAATGCGCGGTAAGCTGAATAAATGAGTTTGGAAAATTCAAGGCTTTTAGAATGAACGATTAATTTTGCAAGTAAAGAATCGAAATTAGGACCTACCTCATAACCTGAATATGCTGAACTGTCCACTCTGATCCCTGGCCCGAAACTGGGTTCGAATACTTTGATTTTTCCGGAAGAAGGTATAATCTCCCCTTTTTGGTCCCAGGTCTCCGAATTGATCCGGATCTGAATTGCATACGTTTTGGGAAGATCTATATTCCTTTCTTCTAATCCAATCTCCCGGAAAGATTTTCCCGAAGCGACCTCCAACTGAGCTTGTACAAGGTCCACTCCAGTGATCTCTTCCGTGATCGTATGCTCTACCTGTAATCTAGGATTACTTTCTATGAAATATATCTCGGATTTAGGACTGATCAAAAATTCGAAGGTGCCTAAACTTTTATAAGAAAGATGGGAAGCCATCAGCAAAGAATAAGAGATGATCCTATCCCTGAGTTTCGAATCTAAAAAAGGAGCGGGCGCGATCTCTAATAATTTTTGGTTTTTTCGTTGGAGAGAACAATCTCTGTCCCAAAAATGGAGGATCTTTCCTGAACCGTCTCCTAAAATCTGAACTTCCACATGCCTTGCGACAGGAAGATATTTTTCCGCATACAAATTAGGATTCCCGAAAGAATGTAGGGCTTCTTCCGAACAATTTTTGAACTTTGCCTCTAATTCTTCGGTACCATTAATGATACGGATACCTCTTCCACCTCCTCCAGCGATCGCCTTTAAAAGAAATATTCCGTTTTTGGAATAGAATTCCTTTGCTTCTTTCAGATCGATCACCTTGCGAAGTCCTGGCAAGGTGGGAACTCCTAAGGATTCTGCGAGTAGTACCGCTTTTAATTTATCTCCTAAGATCTCCAAAGTGATGGGATCTGGACCGACAAATTTGATTTTTGCGTCTTCACATCTTTTTGCAAATTGGGAATTCTCACTTAAAAATCCGTATCCCGGATGAATGGAGTCGCAACCTTCTCTTTTTGCAATGGAAAGTATTTCTTCCTTATCTAAGTATGCCTTAACCCCTCTTCCTTTCAGAGGAATCGAAACATCAGTCGCTAATCTATGCCTGGAATTAGAATCGTCTTCCGAATAGATGGAAATTGTAGGAACTCCTAAACTGGAAGCAGCCCTTGCGATCCGAATGGCAATTTCTCCCCGGTTCGCTATTAATAATTTCGATAATTTCATAATTTGGAGGACGTTTTAAACGAAAAGTCCCTAAGGTCATCCAGTTTCCAAGCCCCCTCTAAATTTTGAAAGAGTTCATAATATATCGCATATTCACATAAATCATTTTCCATAATAACGATTTTTATTCCGATATATAAGACACATAATCGAAAGTAAGAGAATACTCGATCGAAGTGGTTTTAATTAAGGTTGTCCCGAAAATTTCAAAAAGGTAGGTCCTTCGAAAAACGGAAGTTTGGAGTGAAATGTTTAAAAGCAGAGGATAAAAAAGATAGTACTAGGACGTAATAATATCAGAGCCTCAGTACGTCCATGAGGCATTCGGCATGTTTATTTTTTATAAAACTACTTTCCGACACAAAACTCAAAAAAGTTTTTAAGGAAGGATTTTGATTTTCGGGTACGTAAAAAACGGAAACCGGCAAATATAACTGTTTGATCGGAACAAATTTAGTCTCCGCAGGAGCGAAATTTTGTGCGCCCAGGATAGTCAAAGAAACCCCTTTACCTGTAGCGACTAAAATGGGACAACTTTCTCTTTCATTCTTGATATAAACTTTAGGTTTGATCCCGCTTT